>CAZYPC010000067.1:0-25316 GCA_964649165.1 uncultured Chryseobacterium sp. | reverse complement strand
TTCACGGTGTCGTAGAACAGACGGTAGGTGCTGTCACCGTCGTTCATGTAGTTCTTCGCGGCGTTGATACCGCCCTGTGCCGCGATGCTGTGCGCGCGGCGGGCGCTGTCCTGGAAGCAGAAGGCCTTCACGCTGTAGCCTTGCTCGGCGAGCGACGCCGCAGCAGCGCCACCAGCGAGGCCGGTGCCGACGACGATCACGTCGATGCGGCGCTTGTTGGCCGGGTTCACGATGCGTGCGTGCCCTTTGTGGTAGGTCCACTTCTTATCGATGGGACCGGGAGGGATCTTGCTGTCGAGGGTGCTCATGAATGCGGTATGAGGTCTATGGTCCTATGTCCAAGGTCCAAGTCCATTGCAGGTTCAGGCTTTGGACCTTGGACCATATACCTGGGACGTGCGACGGCCATGCGGGAAGACATCAGATGATCCAACCGAGGTACATGCTCACGGGCATCAGGGCGAACACGGTCGGCACGATGACGCTGAAGGCCGCACCGGTCGCGCTGATCAATCCATTGTAACGCTTGTGGTTGAGGCCGAGCGATTGGAAGGCGCTCTTGAAACCGTGCAACAAGTGCCAGAACAGGCTGAAACAGCCGAGCACGTACACCACAACCACCCAGGGGATGGCGAAATACTTCTGCATGGCGCCGTAGAGGTTCTCGTTCTCGGCACCGGCCGGGGTAAACTCATCGAGGTTGCCGATGATGTGGCGGCTCTTCACCCAGAAGTGGCCGAGGTGTATGATGAGGAACAGCAGGATCAGCGTGCCCAGCAGACCCATGCTCGCGCTATACCACTGGCGGTTCGCTCCGCCTTTCTCCATCGCGTATTTCACCGGACGCGCTGCGCGGTTCTGGCTCCAGAGCATCAGGCCGTCCACCACGTGGGCGATGAGGCCCAGGAACAGCACGATCTCCATCGTGCGGATCAACAGGTTGGTGCCGAAGAAGTGCGCCCACGCGTTGAAGGTCTCCCCGCCGTCGTTCCAGAAGATCTGGGCGTTCACCGTGGCGTGTACCACAAGAAAGGTGATAAGGAAAAGGCCCGTGAGGGCCATCCAGTACTTCTTGATGAGGGACGAACCGAAAAGTCCTTTACTGGCCATGTGTGAACGTTGGGAACGGCCGCGAATTTACAGGCCAGTGCTTTGGCGGGCACGCCGTGAAGCCAACGCCTCATTGTTCAGAATTGTTCTGATCGGCAATGGGCCGCTTCGCATCGCGCCGAGGATGTGCCCCCAGCGGTCTGTCCGTGCCAGACGCATGCATCCTCATTCTCGCGATCGGCCGCCCTCCGCTCGGGCAACACCGGTCACTTACCCCCGGGTAACCGGTTTCCCTTCGGTAACCCACGTCGGACGCGACTTTTTACGATCGAAGCTTTGTCGCCAGGAACGAACTACCCATGAAAACCACGAACATCCTCTATTGGACCTTCACGGTGCTCGTCGCGCTGATGACCGCCTTCGCCGGCATCATGTACTTCGTCGATCCGGAGATAGCTCTCGGTTTCCAACACCTCGGCTTCCCGGACTTCTTCCGGCAGGAACTCGGTATCGCCAAGCTTATCGCCGCTGTCGCACTGATGTTGCCCATGGTGCCCGCCTGGGTGAAGGAATGGGCCTATGCCGGCCTGGCCATCACCTTCATCTCGGCTTTCATCGCCCACACGGCCGTGGATGGCCTCGGTACCGCCACCGCCCCGCTCATCTCGTTAGCGTTATTGGTGGCCTCATACGTCTTCCTGCACAAGCGCCAGGTCTACGGAGCGACCGAAATCGCTTGAGGCCATTGGCACATACCACCATGCGAACCAAAGCCGCTGCCCCTGTTCCCGGCCATGATCCTGCACAATGTGCCGGTGTGCTCATGTCCTTCCGGGACGCGATGGAGACCATCGGAGGCAAATGGAAGAGCCCTATCCTGCTCAGCCTAGGCTACTTCGGCACGATGCGGTTCGGTGAACTGCAACGCCTGCACCATGGCATCCCAGCGAAAACGCTCAGCAAGGAGTTGAAGGATCTGGAGCAGAACGGATTGGTGAGGAGAACAGTCTTGGATACAATGCCTGTGACGGTGCAGTACGAGATAACATCCTACGGCCGGACGTTGGAGAAGTTGCTGCTCGACCTGCGCGCATGGGGCATGGGCCATCGCGGGTACATCCGAACGGGCAATGTGCCGAAGAGGACAGCAAAGCGCGCTACGAGGCCGGGTACAATGGTTGTCGTGGGGTAGTAACGATGTGAGCTCCGGGGGTGAAGAGACCTGCTGGACGACCTCTTGGCCCTTCGATCCGCCGGACCAGTTGGCGCGGATATCGTGTACATACCGCCCCGTCTAGCGGTGTCGTCGTCCATGTGACCTGTTCCATCCCTGACTTTCATCAGGTCCAGCCTACCTGACAGTTCCGTGACCTCGACCACGCGGTGCGCTGGGAAATTCGCGGCGCACATGGAAACGGCCCTTCTTCGCGTTGTCGCGATCACCCACCAGCGGGTAACGCTGGATACGGTAGGGCGTTTCCACTCGGATCCCGCTTCCATGCGCGCCGCCGGTCTCCGGTTGCTGGATAACGGCCTTGCGAGTGAGTGCTTCTTTATCACCACATGCAATCGCGCGGAGCTCGTCTTCGTGGCCGTGGACGAACGGCCTTCGATCATCCGGGATGTGCTCTGCGCCTGGAAGCCTGATCTGGGCAAAGAACAGCTGGAAAGCGCAGCTCGAGCGGCCGTCGTGTACGAAGGTGACGAAGCCGTGCGCCACCTCATGAGCGTGGCTTCCTCGCTTGAGAGCCTGGTGGTCGGAGAGCGGGAGATCCTCGCCCAGGTGCGCGACCAGTACCAGCACTGCAAATTGCTCGGGCTTACCGGTGACCGGCTCCGCTTGCTCATGAAACAGGTGGTGGTCACCGCCAAGCGGGTGTATACGGAGACCGCCATCGCCAGCCGTCCGGTGAGCGTGGTGAGCTTGGCCTATCGTGCTTTGCGCGATCATGGCGTGAAGAAGGATGCGCGGTTCGTGGTGATCGGTGCAGGCAAGACCTGTGCGGATATGTGCCGGTACCTGAGCAAGCACGGCTTCAAGGACATCCACATTTTCAATCGCACGCTCAACAAGGCCGAAGTGTTGGTTCAGGAGGTCGGAGGAGAAGCCTACCCGCTGGACACGCTCGTCGCCTTCGACGGTGGATTCGATGTACTCATCAGCGGCATCGGCCGCGGTTCGGCCATCGTTGACAACGACCTGTTCGCCAGACTGGCTAATGGCGATGACAAGCCACGTCTGCTCGTTGACCTGGCCCTCCCTCATGACATCAGTACGGACTGCATGGGTGAAGTGCCCGCGCATCTGATCCGCATCGAGGATCTGCAGGAACAGGCCGAGGCGAACAAGGCGGGCCGGCAACAGGAGATCGGGACCGGCGCGGCCATCGTGGAGGACGGTGTTCGCGAGTTCCGTGAGCTGGCCAGCGAGCGCCACGTGGAGCGCGCCATGAGCAGCGTTCCTGAGGAGGTGAAGGCGCTCCGCGAACGCGCCGTGAACGAGGTTTTCGCCAAGGACATCGCATCGCTCGATGACCGGGGTCGTGAGGTGCTGACCGCAGTACTGGACCACATGGAACGCAAATACATCAGCGTGCCCATGAAATTGGCCAAGCGCATCATCCTGGAAGAGCGGCAGCGTACGCCGAAGGCCGAGGTCACGAGCGTATGAGCGATCGGCCTCTGGTGATCGGTACACGTGGCAGCCGCCTCGCGCTCTGGCAAGCCGACCACATCGGAACGCGGTTGAAGGCGCACGGGCACCCGACCGCCCAGCGCATCATCAAAACGCAGGGCGATCGTGTGCAGGACCTCTCCTTCGACAAGATGGAGGGCAAGGGCTTCTTTACCAAGGAGATCGAAAACGAACTGCTCGCCGGGACCATCGACCTGGCCGTACACAGTTGCAAGGACCTGGAGACGCGTGACCCGGAAGGGTTGCATATTGCGGCCATCGCGGGGCGTGCCGCGTGCGAGGAACTGCTCATCATCCGTGCCGACGCAGTGGATGCGTCTCGGGTGCTCTCCCTGAGACACGGCGCGGTGGTGGGCACTTCCTCGGCACGGCGGAAGTCACAGCTCCGGATGTTCCGCCCCGACGTGCGCATCGCCGACCTGCGCGGCAATGTGCCCACGCGCGTGGAAAAGCTGCGCACCGGGGACTACGATGCGATCCTGCTCGCCAAGGCGGGCATCGACCGCCTGGCGTTGGACCTGTCTGAATTCCAGGTGCGCATGCTCGATCCTCGTTGGTTCCTCCCCGCGCCGGCCCAAGGGGCGCTCGCGGTGCAGACCCGCCGGGATGATGCCCGCGCGAACGCCGCGAGCGAAGACCTGCACGATGATGATGCCGCGTTGTGCGTCGGGCTTGAACGCTCCGTACTTTTCGGTTATCGCGGCGGTTGCCAGGTTCCCTTGGGCGTGCACGCGGTGCGCGCGAGCAACGGCTTTTCCTTGTGGGTCTCGGGCGCGCGGACAGATGACGCCATGCCCGTGCGCGTCCACCTCGTGGGCGGTGATGCGAACGCGCTGGCGAACGATGCGGTGCAACGGTTGCAACGCGGACCTCGTGCGCTGCGTGTGTTCATCACACGGGCGCATGAGCCCGAAGGACTGCTCTCCCGTATGCTCTTCGCGCACGGGCTTTCCGTGGGCGGCGAGCAGCTGCTCGCTCCGGAAGCCCTGCCATTCACGATCCCCGTGGGCGCCGACCGCCTCTTCTTCACCTCGCGCAATGCGGTGCGCTGTTTCGTGAAGGGTGGTGGCGACCTGAGCGCTGCCCGGTGTGATGCCATCGGTGGTGGCACGGCCGATGAACTGCGGAAGCACGGCGCCGACGTCGGGTTCATCGGAGACGGCCCCGACACGCCGACGATCGCCGCCGAGTACGCCGCCCGCTTTGCTACGCAACGTGTTCTGTTCCCCTGCGCGGAGACCGGCCTGCGTACCGTGCAGAAGGCGCTGCCCGCAGCGAACGTCATCGATCTGCCGGTCTACCGGATGCGGAACGCTCAGGTGATGGCCATTCCGGATGCCGATGTGGTGATCGTGACCAGTCCGGAACATGCCACCGCGCTGCACGGCCTGAAGCCGCTCCACACCTTCGCGCATCGTCTAGCCATGGGAACCAGTACCGCGCAACGCATCGCGGAACTCTGCGGAGCGGAGGCCATCATCCCTTGGTCAAGCAACGAAATGGCCCTCGTGGACGCCGTCCTCAACATCGCGACCGACGGATCGGATGATCAGAACATGGGATGATCAGATGATGCGCGCGCCATCAGCTCTTCTCACGTCACGCGACCCGGCGTCTTCTCCAACCCATTTTCTGATCGTCTGATCACCTCATCATCTGATCAACATGGACCTCACGCATCGTCCGCGCCGCCTGCGCAAGAACGCCATCATCCGCGATGCCGTGGCCGAAACCCGCGTCAGCAAGGACCAATTCATCTATCCTTATTTCGTGAAGCCTGGTACCGGTGCGAAGGATCCCATCAGCGCCATGCCCGGCATCTTCCACTTCTCCGTGGACAGGCTGTTGACGGATGTGGAGGCGGGGTTGAAGCTCGGGATCAACAAGGTGCTGCTCTTCGGCGTGCAAGAGCCCAAGAGCGAAGAGGGTGACGCGGCTTGGAGTGAACGCAGCGTGGTGCCGTCCGCCATCCGCGAACTGAAGAAGGCCTTCGGTGATGATCTATATGTGATCACGGACGTGTGCCTCTGCGCGTACACCACGCACGGGCATTGCGGTATCGTGCATGATCACCATGTGGTGAACGACGCGAGTGTGGATCGACTGGTGAAGATGGCCCTGGCGCACGCACAGGCCGGGGCTGACAGCGTCGCCCCGAGCGACATGATGGACGGCCGTATCGGGGCCATGCGCAGAGGATTGGATGCGGAAGGCCATACCAGCACGGCGCTCATGAGTTATGCGGTCAAGTTCGCGTCCGCCTACTACGGCCCGTTCCGCGAAGCGGCGGGATCGGCCCCCGGGTTCGGTGATCGACGTTCGTACCAGATGGATGCGCGCAACGGCCGCGAAGCCATGCGCGAAGCGTTGCTTGATGAGCAGGAAGGTGCCGATATCCTGATGGTGAAACCGGCGCTCGCCTACCTCGACATCGTCTCACAGCTCCGCCAACGCACCGACCTGCCGCTCGCCTGCTACAACGTGAGCGCCGAATACAGCATGGTGAAGACCGCAGCAGCAGCGGGACTGGTCGATGAGCGCTTGATGACAATGGAGAACCTGCATGCGTTCACGCGCGCGGGTGTGGACCTGATCATCACATACCACGCACGGGAAGTGGTTGAGAAGGGCTGGGTCTAGTCAGCGACCCCGCCGACGACGACCACGAATTCCCCCTTCGGCTCCTTCGCACTGAAGTGCGCGACGAGTTCCTGCAGAGTGCCCCGCGCATTCTCCTCGTACAACTTGCTCAGCTCGCGAGAGACCGCGGCCGGCCGCTCCGGGCCGAACGTATCAGCGAGGTCTGTGAGTGTGCGCACGATCCGGTGCGGGCTCTCATAGAGGATCATCGTCCGCGTCTCGGTCTTCAATTCGTTCAGCCGTGTTTGTCGTCCCTTCTTCACCGGCAGGAAGCCCTCGAAGGTGAACCGATCACTGGGAAGTCCACTGTTCACGAGTGCGGGAACGAAGGCTGTTGGGCCCGGAAGTGTTTCCACCGCGATGCCCGCTTTCACACAGGCGCGAACAAGCAAGAATCCTGGATCACTGATCGCCGGCGTGCCCGCATCGCTCACCAGCGCGAACACGCCGCCTTGCGTCAGGCGAGAGACCACGTTCTCCAGCACGTGATGCTCGTTGTGCGCGTGGAACGGGATGAACGGCTTGCTGATCCCAAGGTGCTGCAAGAGCCGCCCGCTCACGCGCGTGTCCTCCGCGATCACGGCGTCTACTTCGCTGAGGACGCGCACCGCGCGCAGCGTGATGTCCTCGAGGTTGCCAATGGGCGTGGGCACGAGGATGAGCCTGCCCGAAGCCATCAGAGGGTCTTCAGGCCTTCCAGAAGCAACCGGAAAAGATCATCGAACTCCGTGAGCGGAAGCGTTTCCGGCTTGTCGAACACGTCGTGGTATGCACTGATCCCGCCCATGGTGTAGATGAAGACCGCCGGCACGCCCTTCTCCACGAAGGGGCAGTGGTCGCTGTTGCACGCCGGGCCCCGCGGCTTCACGTTCACGAGCAGGTTATCCTTCTTGTTGATCGCCGTCAGCTTGTCGAAGAACTTCTGCTGCGCCGTGCTGTTCACCACCGTGATGCCCTCTTCGCCCGTGCCGTTCAGGTCCAGGTTCACCATCATGCTGATGCGCGACAGGTCGATCGGCCGGTCCGTCACGCACCAGCGGCTGCCCTGCAACCCGGCCTCCTCGCCTGCGAACGCAATGAAGAGAACGTTCTGTTTCAGCGGATGGTTCTTGATCTCCTCCGCGAGGCACAGCAGCATGCTCATGCCGCTGGCGTTGTCGTTCGCGCCGGGGAAAATGACATCGGGGCCCATGTGACCCAGGTGGTCGTAGTGTGCCGAAACGACGATCCAGTCCTTGCTGCCGCCTTTGGCCTCGACCACGCCGAACACGTTGCGTGCAGGATGCCGCGGGATGAAGGTGTTGCGCACGCGCAGATCCAACGTGCGCGAACTGTCCGTCAGGAATTCCGGCTTTACCTCCACGATGGCGTTGCGCTTGTGCTCTTCAGCGACACTCCAGGTCAATTTGCCGTGCGCCTTGCGGATGATCGGTGCATAACGTGCAACCTCTTCTTCAAAGGCATAGAACAACCCGAGGGTGTCGCGGTTCGTCGTTGGAGGGAAGTCCAGATAGGCGGCGTTGCCGACGACGACGCCCATGGTGAGCGCCTTGCGTTCCGGAGAAAAGAGGTCTTCAGGAAGAAGATGCACGATATTGAACTCACCCGCTGACAATCCACTCGCGGGGTCCACGAGGAAATCCACACCGGGGACGAGCGCTTTTCCATCGATGCTCACGCGAACGCTGTCCGGGAAGGTGTTCACCGGGAATGTGAACGGTTCGAAGCGCTGGTCCTTCAGCTTGCCCAGTCCGATGCGATCGAACTGTTGCCCGATCCAGTCCGCCGCGAGTTTGTCGCCATCCATCACATAGCCGCGACCGTGCATGTCCGGCCCAGCGAGGATGTTCACGTAACCGCGCGCCTTCTCCTTCACCGATGGTGGCGACTGTGCGTTGCAGCACACCAGCAGTACGATGCAGGCCAGCGTGTGCGTCAAGGTCCTGAGCATGACCGGGCGTTCCATCTTTCGTGCCGAGGGTCAGTTGAAGCGACGATCCACCAGTTCTTTGAACGCCTGCAACGCATCCTCCGCAGGAGGTCTCGCGGCCTTCGCCACGATCTCATTGGTCACGAACGAGCGGGCCTCATCCAATGATCCCAGCGAGTTGATGCTGTCGATGGCCTTCTCGTACCGTTCCCGCTGGCCGCCGAACAATTCCGCCACGAACCAGAACTTCTGGCTCAGGGCGATGGCTTTGTGCAGGTCGTTGATCGGTGCCTTTTCGAGCTTGTCCGCCAGTGAAGGCCCTTTCGAAGGGGGTTTGTCCCCTGTTCGCGGGGGACGTGCCGGCGGTGTCGATGTCCCACGCACATGCTCCGGGGGGGAGGGTTTGGTGGGAGGTGGTGTCTCTGTTTCAGCGATGGCGTCGATCAGCGAGGTCTGACGCGTCGGGGCGTCGGTCGGCCGCGTATCGAGGCGCAAGCTCGGTAGCTCTGCCGGGGGCGTTACCGGCGGCAGGTCTTTGGCAGCAGCGGCAGTCGCTCCAGGAGGTTTCGCTTCGCGCGCCTTGTGCCGCAGGATCACGAGGCGCTCGTACAGGGCATGCGCATCGCGCGTTGCACGCTCCAGCCCGTCCCGATCCAACTTGCCGACTTCCAGGTCCTGGAGCGCTCGTTCCACGGAGGCCCAGAGCTGATGCATGCGCTCGGTCGGATTGCTGTCGTTCATGTTGCGGCCCGAAGCTAGTGGATGGGTCCTATGGTCCGCGTGGCCTTGGATGTGCCTTTCGACAACGCCTCGTGAACGACGCTGGTACACCTGCGGATCCCGCTAACTTCGCCGGCCTCTGATCACGCTGGAACCCCCGCCCGGCCTTATTCCGTACCGCCCCGACCGATGTTCCTCGAACGCGCCGCCAACCGCTCGCAGCGCAAGGGTTGGGTGGAAGTGATCTGCGGCAGCATGTTCAGCGGCAAGACCGAGGAGCTTATCCGTCGCCTTCGCCGTGCGGAGTTCGCCAAACAGCGCATCGAGATCTTCAAGCCCGGAGTGGATACGCGTTACGATGCGTCGGATGTGGTGAGCCACGACAAGACCGCCATCCGCAGCACGCCCGTGCCCAACAGCAGCAACCTGCTCCTGCTGGCAAGCGACATCGATGTTGTCGGCATCGATGAGGCGCAGTTCTTCGATGACGGTCTGCCGCTCGTGTGCGAACAGCTCGCGAACCAGGGTATCCGCGTGATCGCGGCCGGACTCGACATGGATTTCCAGGGTCGGCCCTTCGGCCCGATGCCGAAGCTGATGGCCATGGCCGAGTTCGTCACCAAGGTGCACGCCATCTGCATGCACTGCGGAGAGCTCGCGACCTTCAGCCACCGCACGCACGCCAGCAAGGAACTGGTGCTGCTCGGCGAGACCGACAGCTATATCCCCTTGTGCCGCGCTTGTTTCGTTGCTGCGCGCGGGAACACCGAAGGTGTGGACTGATGATCGGCCTGCCATACACCCCGGATTCGATCGCGCACGCCGTGGGCGGACGCTTGGTCGGATACGGGACGCAACCATCCATGATCGATCGGGTGATCGTTGACTCGCGAGGAGGGGAGAACACCCCGGGCACCTTGTTCATCGCGCTCAAAGGGCCCCGCCACGATGGCCATGAGCATATCGCCGAATTGCAGGAACGCGGTATCGTTCACTTCATGGTGGACGAAGCGCATGCGGACCTCTTCCCGGATGCGCAGCTGATCGTGGTAAAGGACACGCTGCTGGCCCTGCAGCAGTTCGCTGCGCACCATCGGGCCGAATTCGATATCCCCGTCATCGGCATCACGGGCAGCAACGGGAAAACGGTGGTGAAGGAGTGGCTCTGGCAGATGCTGCACACCCATGAACGCATCGTGCGCAGCCCGGGCAGCTGGAACAGCCAGGTGGGCGTGCCGCTGAGCGTGTTGCGCATGGGTCGGGAACACACCCTGGCCATTTTCGAAGCGGGTATCAGCAAGCCGGGGGAGATGGAGAAGCTGGAGCCGATCATCCGCCCGACCATCGGGGTACTCACCAACATCGGTGATGCGCATGATGAAGGTTTCGGTGGCGACAGGGGGTTGAAAACAACAGAGAAGTCGAAGCTTTTCGCTCGTGCGCGCCATCAGACCATCACCTCGGTCGGCAGCGTGCAGGAGGAAGGTCGCTCGTATGAACGACGGCAGGTGCTGACATGTGACCTCAAGGAACGATCCGCGGTCCGGTTGGTGTTGTTGAACGAGGAGCGGCGTGATGGATCCTGCTCCCTCGAGGTAGGCAGCGCAGGAGTGGAATATCGCTTCGACCTGCCGTTCGATGACGAC
This sequence comes from uncultured Chryseobacterium sp., assembly GCA_964649165.1. Taxonomy (GTDB): domain Bacteria; phylum Bacteroidota; class Bacteroidia; order Flavobacteriales_F; family PHOS-HE28; genus PHOS-HE28. The sequence goes on along the minus strand of CAZYPC010000067.1, from coordinate 14,635 downwards.
GCGAGTATCATGAACGCGCTCACCTGCATCGCCATCTGTCTGCACCTGGGCCATGCTGCGGAATGGATCAACGGACGGCTCGCGCACCTCACGCCGGTGGATATGCGCATGCGCACCCTGCAAGGCGCGCACGGCACCACGCTCATCGACGACAGCTACAGCCTGGACAAGAGCTCGCTCATCACGGCGCTGTCCCATTTGCGTCACGTGGCGCATGGCCGCTCCATGGTCGCGGTGCTCAGTGATGTTGCCGAGAGCGGCGAAGAGCCGCAATCCCTGTACGACGAGGTGGCGAAGTCGCTCGCACAAAGCGGCGTGCGACAGCTTATCGGTATCGGGCCCGACATCTCCGCCCAGCGCGCGCGGTTCGACGGGGCTGCCCGCTTCTATCCCGATGTGGATGCGCTGCTGGCCGGAGAAGACACAAGGCGATTCGAGGGTGCTGCCGTGTTGATCAAAGGTGCCCGCCGCTTCGGACTTGAGCGCATCGTGGAACGCTGGCAACAACAGGTGCACGGGACGGAGCTGGAGATCGATCTGGGAGCGGTGCGGCACAACCTGAACCACTATCGAGGGTTGCTTGCCCCGGGGGTGCGCACCATGGCCATGGTCAAAGCTTTCGGTTACGGCGCAGGAGCGCTTGAGCTCGCGCGACTTTTCCAGCATGAACGCGTGCAGTACCTCGGTGTGGCCTATGCCGATGAGGGCATCGAATTGCGGTCGCAGGGGATCGATCTCCCGATCATGGTGATGAACCCGGAGCCGGTGGCGATGGAAACACTGCACCGGTTCCGCCTGGAGGCCGAGGTGTACGACCTGCGCTCGTTGCGTGATGCCATGGAGGCTGCACAGCGCATGCCCGATGCGCCACCCGTACACATCAAACTCGATACGGGCATGCACCGTCTCGGCTTCACGGAAACCGAATTGCCCGGACTGTTGCATGCCCTGCGCGACCTACGAACGTTGAAGGTGGCCTCCATCCTGTCGCACATGGTGGCGAGCGAAGAGCCCGCACAGGACGATTTCTCGCGCCGCCAGATCACCCTGTTCGCCAGGATGGCTGATGCCATCGATGCGGTGCTCGGGTACAAGCCGCTTCGGCACATGGCCAACTCGGCGGGCATCGCCCGCTGGCCTCAGGCGCACTTCGACATGGTGCGGTTGGGTATCGGGCTGCATGGCATCGGGAGCACTCAGGAAGAAACCGACCGGCTGCAGCACACCGTAACGCTGCGCACACCCATCGCCCAGTTGAAACGATTGACGGACGGCGATACCGTAGGGTACAACCGCCGGGGCGTCATCTCCGGCACACGCACCATCGCCACATTGCCTATCGGTTATGCGGACGGATTCTCGCGGCGGTTAGGCAACGGTACAGGCCGTGTGTGGATCAACGGCCAGCGTGCCCCGGTGATCGGCAACGTTTGCATGGACATGAGCATGGTGGATGTCACCGGCATTCCCTGTGCGGTGGGCGATATGGCCGTGGTGTTCGATGCCGCGCATCCGGTGACGCAAGTCGCGCAGGCCATGGGCACGATCCCGTACGAGGTGCTCACCGGGATCAGCCATCGGGTGAAGCGTGTGTACCTGCACGCCTGAACTTACCGGGTTCCAGTCTTGGATTTGCGCAGGGTGTGTGGTAAACTTCGGGACATCCAGCCACCATGAGATACGCTGCTGCCCCCCCCCGATCATTTTTGCCTTTTCGCTCTTGATCGTAGCCACGGCTTGCAATAAGGAAGTTGCAGTCAAGCCATCGAGTGATACGACCGCGAATTCCATCGAACAGCTGAACAGCGCCTTCGATCCCCCGCAATCGGACGTCATGGGGTTCATCCGTGAGTTCGAGCAACAAAAGCGTGACTTCGCTGAGACACGGTCGGAAGGTGAAAAGCCGTTGGCCGAAGCACTGTGGATCTGTGAAGCGGACCTGAATTATTCGCGTGGCGATGCCGGGGTCCGATTGGACACGTTGGTCCGGGATTCGATCTTCTTCGTTCTGCCAGTGCGACCGGATGAGTATGGCCAGTATTGGGTCACCAATGGCGACCTGATCGCCAAGCAGGCGGAGTTGTTCGGACTCATCCCTTACGAAGGTGAACGGACGGTGAGGTTCGTTGACATCGCGCTGGTGCATTTGACCGAGGAACAGGCGCTCTTCCGTGCGTACATCAACCGCCGGCCTCCGGGTGGTGGTGGCGAGGTGGAACTACCGATAGGCTCCTTTCCTTTGGGTCAGGAGGAGTGGGTCCATGTAATGGATCAGTACATATACGCCAATGACTTCAGAGCCTGCCCGCACTCCTTTTTTGTCTCGATCAGCGACCCGGTGTTCATTTTCGACAATGACTGGTATTCTCTCTACGGGGGATATAGTGCTTACACCGGTAGCAACGCACCCGTAGGACCTGCATTGATCCCACAAGGTCCTGCTGGCGAATTGGTCTGGTTCCCGGCTCAATGGCATAAGCACTTGGCGCTGCGCCAGTGGTACTATGACCAATTCGTCCTGGTCCCTGGTCGTCGCTTGATCAATGAACGTTACGTTCAGTGGTACGAACCCACCGCTGGAGTGCCGATGGATTACGGTAGCCCATACTACCCGATGGGACCATGGACCAGTCGGTTTGAGTTCAAACGCGCGATCGAGATCTGCCCGGGGAATCTACCAGGGGAGGAATAAGAGCATGCGCTTCGCACTTGCATCATACATCCTGTTGGCTTTCGGTGTCGAGGCGAACGCATCGCTGTGCACGACGATCTCCGACGGTGATCTGCTCGATGAGGCGATCTGGAGTTGTGGTTGCGAGCCATCGTTGTGTGATACGCTCCGCATAGAACACGCCCTGACATTCTCCGGAGACGTTGAACTGCCGAACACGGTCCTGATCTCTGCGTCAGGCTCTTTGACTTCAGGGGGCTCGTTGACGGTTTCCGGCCGCTTTGAGAACGCAGGATCCTGCACAGTGGCAAACATGGTACAGCCGAACGGATTTGCCGGATGGAGCAATTCAGGTCTCCTTTCGACCAGTGAAATGGCGCTGTTCGGGGACTCCACCGAGAATTATGGGGTCATCATCTGCCTGGACACGCTCCGGCTCTATTCATCCAGTAGACTTTTCAATCATGGGCGAGTTCAGGGAGATTTTTTTTGGGTGGGGGCCCTTTACAATTATGATTCCGTCCTCTTTCAGAGCGGACAGTCTCAATCGGCCTTCGTGAACTTCGGTTGGTTCTGGATCGATGGGCTGCTAACGGGTGTGGGAGGTGTGCTCAACGAAGGGTCTTCGGCGTTCATGCGCACGGATACGCTTTGGGTACTGGGCGACCTGAACAACGAAGGTCTTATCCGAACCGACCTCTTGCAGTTCGGATTCGAGGGATTCGATTACGCTGAACTCCTCACGTTCACAGAAACCGCGCGGATCGAATGCGGGAACTTGAAGAACTATGGGGAGATGCATGGCTCCGGGGATATCTGTGTGCAAGACTCGAGCATCAACTATGCGACCGGCTCGATCGACGAAAGCTTGGATATCTGCGATGCGAGCCTAACGGTCGGGTCAGCACCTTTTGTTGATGTGAACCTGGGTTCCATCGGACCGCAGGTCGGCTGGTGTGATCAGACCGGGTGTTCCACGGGCCTGGCTGATGAAAAGTCCGACCCGCCGCTATTGATGTTCCCGAACCCTGCGTCCGGGCGTGTGTGCATTGCTCTCGGTGCGTCATCTCGCCCATCAGCGCTGCGCTTGATCGACATGTGTGGCCGCATATTCTTCCCGCGCTATCTTCTGAGCGGGGGCAACCTGATCGTTGACCTCGAGGGTCTCGCCGCAGGCTCGTACACCATCGTGCTCGCGGGCGAAGATGACCATTCGCCAAGGCTGGCCCATCTATCGATAGCTGTAGACTGAACAGCCCTCCAAGTACGGCCTTTCTTGGGCCACGGACCCGTCGGAAACCCCGTCAATCCCATGGGCCGTCCCGCTACATTCGCGTCCCCTGCGAAGAACCCATGAACCTATCTACCCCTTTCCGCGCACTCGTCCTGTCCGCTGGACTGATCGCCACGTCCGGCTTGACGGCCCAGGAGGCCGAGTACATCCCCGGCGACATTCTATTGATGCTGGAACCCGGTGCCTCGGCCCAGCAGGTGGTCCAGGAACTCGCTGTCATCGATGGTCAGGTGACCGGCCTGCGTGTTGAGAAGGAGGTGAGCGCACCGATGCGTGCCTGGCTTTTGCACTTCGACAATGCATCGCTTCCGCAAGCCGTCGTCAAGCGCCATGTGAACATGCACCCGGGCGTGCGCTTCGCACAGAACAACCATGTGGTGCGGGACCGTATCATTCCCGATGACGACCAGTTCGCGGAGCAATGGCAACACAACAACATCGATAGCCAGGCCGCTTGGGACATCACTACCGGTGGTCTCACCGCAACGGGCGACACGATCGTGGTGTGCATTATCGAGAACGCGGACCTGCCGCATCCTGATCTGATCGGCAATGCCTGGTTCAACCATCAGGAGATCCCGGACAACAGCGCGGACGATGATGGCAACGGTTACGTCGATGACTTCCAAGGATGGAATCCGGGAGGGGGCGATGATGCTGTCTATGGAGGAGGACATGGTACGCAGGTCGCCGGCATGATCGGCGCGAAGGGCAACAACGGGAGCCAGGTAGCCGGGGCCAATTGGGACGTCAAGATGATGGTGGTGACCCGCGATGGCATCGGGGAGGACGCGGTCGTGGAGAGCTACACGTATCCCTTGGTGATGCGCCGCCTCTACAACCAGACGAACGGGGAGCAGGGCGCTTTCGTGGTGGCCACGAACGCCAGCTGGGGCATCGACAACGCGGACCACACGCAGTACCCGATCTGGTGCGCGATGTATGACACGCTCGGTACGGCGGGCATTCTCAACTGTGGCGCCACCGCGAACAACAATGTGGATATCGATGAGGTGGATGACATGCCCACCGGTTGTGAGAGCGACTTCATGGTGAGCGTGACCGCTACCAACGTTCAGGACCTGCGCACGTTCAGCGGCTTCGGTGCGACGACGGTGGACCTCGGTGCGCCCGGCGAGGATGTATTCACCACGACCATGGGCGGCGGAACCGGGAGCACAAGCGGTACCTCCTTCGCCAGCCCGCTCACCGCCGGGATCATCGGACTGCTGTACAGCGCGCCGTGCGCTTCGCTGATGGACCTGGTCCATGGCGACCCGCATGAAGGGGCGCTCTACGTGCGTCAAGCACTCTTCAATGGCGTGGAACAGGTCGGGAACCTGCCCGGCAATTGCGTGACCGGTGGCCGGGTGAACAGCAACAATAGCTTGGAATGGATCATGGCCAATTGCGGATCGTGCCCTGCTCCCTACAACTTGACAGCTACCAACGACGGCCTTGGGACGGCAACCCTCTACTGGAGCAGCACGGCCTCGACAACGTTCAATCTGCGCTACCGACCTGTTGGAAGCGCGGACTGGATCATCGTACCGGACGTGGGGACTACTTCCGCCTCCATCGGCGACGTTGAACTCTGCACCCCGTACGAGTTCCAGGTGGAAGGCATCTGCGATGGCGAGACGAGCGGTTTCGGAGCCTCCTACCTCTTCACCAGCGAAGGCTGCTGCACCGTTCCGAGCGGCATTACGGCGGTCGCGGTCGACAGCAACACGGTGAACGTCCAGTGGGGAACGGTGATGGTCGCCATCAGCTACGACCTGCGTTACGCCCCGGAAGGGACGAATGACTGGGTGGAGATGATCGGACTGACAGGCACGGAGCAGGTCATCAGCGGGCTGCCCGGTTGCAACACCTACGAGGTGCAGATGCGCACGACGTGTGATGGCACGACCACCACGGATTGGGGCCCGTCCTCGATCGTGGTCGTCCCTGGTTGTGGCGCCTGTTCGGATATCGCTTTCTGTGAAAGCGCCGGCGAGAACGCGACCGAAGAATGGATCGACCGGGTGCGTATCGGCACGATCGACAATACCAGCGGCGGGAATGAGGGCTACGCGGCATTCCCCGAGCAGGGCACTACGTTGGAAGTGGGCGCCCCCTATCCCATCATCCTTACTCCTGGTTTCAATGGTGGACCGTACAACGAGAACTGGTCCATATGGATCGATCTCGACCTGGATGGCCAGTTCGAAGCACCCGGCGAGCGCGTGTTCCTGGCGGAGGAATCAACCGATGAGGTCACCGGGGACCTGGTCGTACCGGAGGACGCTCCCCTCGGCTCCTCGCGCATGCGCGTGATCATGAAATTCAACAACCCTGTCGAGGACGGCTGCGAGAACGGATACGGCTATGGAGAGACCGAAGACTATTGCGTGACTCTCGTTGGGGCGTCCGGTCTTTCGGACCATGCACGAGCGAACGGTCTCCACCTCTTCCCGAATCCGGCAGGCGTTGAGTTGTTCGTTGAAGCGACTTTCAGCGGTGGGCGAGCGACGGTCGAGGTGCTGGATAATACCGGCAAGCTTGTGCTGCGCCAGAACGCCGGTCAGGGACGCGTCACCCTGAACACTGCCCCATTGGCGAACGGGCTGTACCTCCTGCGCCTCATGCGCGAAGGCCGCGAAGTGTCGCGCGAGAAGTTCGAAGTGGCGCACGATTGACCCTCGTTCACGGAGCGTTCTTCCAGGCCCCGCTTCCGATCAACGGAGGCGGGGCCTTCGCTTCGGTACCTTGCCCCGCCGCGCATGCAGCTCAGTGTCGTCATCATCACCAGGAACGAGGAACACAACATCGGCCGATGCCTCGCTTCCGTGAAGAGTGTCGCGGACGACATCGTGGTGCTGGACTCGTTCAGTACGGACCGCACCGAGGCCATCGTGGGACAACACGATGCGCGGTTCATTCAGCATGCGTTCGACGGCCATATCGAACAGAAGAACCGGGCCATCACCTTGGCGAAGTATCCCTGGGTACTTTCCCTGGACGCTGATGAAGCACTGGATGACCGGCTTGCCAGCTCCATCAAGCGGGTGATGACAGCCCCCGCCGCCGACGGCTACACGATGAACAGGCTGACCAACTATTGCGGCGACTGGATCCGGCACGGCGGCTGGTATCCGGATGCGAAGTTGCGCCTGTGGGACAGTCGGAAGGGACGGTGGACCGGGGTCAATCCACACGACCGGTACGAACTGGATGCGGGGGCCCGGACCGCGCACCTTGAAGGTGATATCCTGCACTACAGTTACAACAGCGTGGACGACCACTACAAGCAGGTCGACTACTTCACGACGATCGGCGCCAAGGCCTACCTGGATCGCGGGAGGACCGCCCCGCTCCTGAAGCGCTGGTTCAGCCCGGTGGTGAAATTCATCGGGGACTATCTGTTCCGGCTCGGCTTCCTGGACGGCTCGCGCGGCTTCACCATAGCACGCATCAGTGCCTATGCCACATGGCTGAAGTATGAGAAACTGCACAAGCTGAGAGCCTCCAGGAAATGAAGTTCCCAGGCACCATCATCCTGTCGCGGCCCGATGCGCTTGGCGATGCCGTGGTGACGATGACGACGGCGGGCTGGCTCAAGAAGCATCACCCGGCCGTGCGTCTGGTGGTCATCGCCAAGGAATACACCCGCCGCGTTTGGGGGCACTGCGCTCATGTGGACCGCGTCATCACCCTGGAGAGTCTTCAGCATTCCAGGGGAGCGGGCGCGCCCAACGAGTTGGGAAAGCTCGATGCCGGAGCGATCGTCCATGTCTTTCCCCATCGGGACATAGCGCGATGGGCTGCAGAGGCGGGGATACCGCGTCGCATCGGGACCAGTCACCGCTGGTGGCACTGGTTCACATGCAACGAACGGGTGCATTTCAGTCGGAAACGCAGCGACCTCCACGAGGCGCAATTGAACATCAAGTTGCTCGAACCGTTCGGCGTCCCGGTCCCGAGCACGATCGGTGAACTGGTGCCGCACATCGGCTATCGCCCGCCTACCATCGGTGAGCAGGTGCGAGGGCTGCTGCGACCGGGGATGAGGAACGTGATCCTCCATCCGTTGCTGGGCAGTGGGGTAGGCTGGGGCTTGGACAACTTCGCCGCGCTCATCGCCAGGCTCGATCCTTCGCGCTATCACTGCCTCATTACCGGCACGCAGGGAGAAGCGGAGCGCTACAGGTCTCACCTGCCTCTGGGCGCTTCACATGTCACCGATACCGGGGGCTCACTGGATCTCGGCGGCCTCATGGAACTCATCGGTGGTTGTGATGCCTTCGTTTCAGCCAGTACGGGTCCGTTGCATTTGGCGGCGGCGAGCGGGATCAGGAGCATCGGTCTGTTCAGCATGCGACGTCCGATCTTCCCGTCGCGCTGGACGCCGATCGGGCGGGATGCGCACGCGCTCGTTTACGACCCGGAATGCGTTGATTGCGCAGCCGGTCGGCCATGCGATTGCATCCAAAGGATCACCCCGCAACGGGTGATGGAACTGCTGGAGCGTTGATCTCCGGCTTCGGCCAGGCGAATACCAGCAAGGTGTAGTAGTAGGCGAAGAAGGTCGCCCCCATCTGCGTCTCGATCGTGTCCTCGCTGAGACAGGAGCCTGCGAAGATGATGGCCCAGCACACGAACAATGGACGACCGAAGGCCCCTGTGTGCCAGGCGGGCCAGACCCAGCTGAACAAGCTCCACAGGAGGCCGCCGAGGCCGAAGCTGATGAGCAAGGTGAGGTATTCGTTGTGCGCGCGCAGACGCCAGTTCGTACCTAGTTCGGTGTGTTCGCGCTCATACTCCGACGCGAAGGCCGGACGCGTGTCGCCCGTGCCCGTGCCCGTAAGCAGGTTCGTTTTCGCGATGGACCAACCAGCTCGCAGGAATTCGTACCGCATCGCCACGGAGTGCCCGCTCGCGTTGCCTTTCGCACGGTAATGGTCCCACTCGTAGAGCACTTGGTCGATCCTGGCCCGCACGGGATCGCGACGACCAACGACCACGTTCGGCACGCCTTGCTCCACGCGCTCCACATCCTGGCTGGTCAACGATAGTGCGCCGATAGAGTCCTTTGTCAAGCCCATGCTCGCCATGTAGCGGACCAGTGTGTGTCGGAGGGGCTGGCCTTTCGCATCGAGCCCGAGGTACTCCTTCCCGCTTCGCCGCTCCCAGGCACGCTGGAGCTCGCCATCCGCCACGTTGATCCACACATAGTGGCCGTTCTCACGGAGCGGCTTCTCGCGGTCGTGGTAGTAGCGCTCGCCACCAGCGCTCCGCTCATTCAGCTGCGACAGGTCGGTACCGTCCGAGCGGAAGAACTCACGGACACACCACTGAACGTAGCCGGCGACGATCAGTGGGCCAGCGAGGAGTGCGAAGCGGATGGCCCAGCGGAGGGATGCGGGACGGCCTGCGGTCCAGCGCCAGATGCCGTAGCCCGCCATGACGGCCAGCATGAAGAACGCGGGAAGACTGCTGAGCCTGTCCAGGAAGAACACGCACCAGCCGAGCGCGACGCCATGCGCGATGCGCGCCCACGTCCTTCTGCCGTGCAGGAGCACGAAGACGGCCATGCTGAAGCACAGCAACAAGGCGAGGCGGATGTGGCTGATGAACATCGACAGCTCGCGGTAGCCCCCTTGGTCGATCACGTCGTGTCGAAGTCCCATGCACACGACCGTGCTCGCCACCGTGCTCCAGGCGCCAAGCAGCAATACGGTCCGGAGTTCCCCGGTCGTCAGCGGCGGTGTTGATGTGAGGACCGGTGTGAATGCCAGTATGGGCAGGAGTATGCGGCATAGATCAAGACCCCACGCCATGTCCTCGGTCCAGAGCAGCCCGAGGATGTGCAGGGCGAAAAAGGAGAGGAACACCAGGCCGGGCGCATGGGTGAACGCTCGCTTGAAGCGACCGGCCAGGTCCTTGCGCACCAGCCCCTCGATGAGCCAGTTGCCGACCAGCAGGAATTGTGCGTTGCTCAGCAGGTACTCGCTCCACGGCAGCATGATGGCCGCCAGTGCCAAGGCACCCGTATGCACCTGCCTGAAGCGATCGCCCGATCCGAACATCGATCGCCCGCGCGGAATGGGTCAGTTCTTCGGCTTGATGCTCCCGTTCAGGATGCCCTCGTACTCTGAGCCATTGAGCACGTCGATGGCACGCTTCACCAGGGGATCCGACGCGAGCATCGCCTTGGCCTGGCCGGTGGTGTAGTAATAGCGCCCGACGATCTCGCTCAGCAACACGCGTCCGATCTCTGGTCGGAAACGTTGGAGCTCTTCGGTGCGGTCCGGGTTGAGCTCGACGCGCAACGCATCGATCGCGGACCTGGCGTGGTCGTAATAGCGCTCACGCTTCGCGGCCTCTTCCAGTTCTTTCAAAGCGTCGTTGCTTTCGGTGCGGTATTCCAACTTGCGCCCCTTCACGAACGTGATGAAGTCGTTCCAGAGCTCATCCGTGATCGTGAACCGGTCCGCTGGCGGAATGCTATCGTGGCTCCAATAGTAGTTGTTCGCATAGTCGAAGAACGCATCGCTCGTGTACAGGCCGCCCACCACCTTGGGCATCTCCGGCTCTTCAACAAGCACATCCGGGGTGATCCCGCGCCCATCGATCACCGGGCGCCCGTTCCGCGTCTTGAAGTCGCGCAACAACGAATCGGCCTTCACGATGGCGTGGCCGGTGCTGTCATGCTGGGCATAATCCAGTTTCTGGATGCAGCGGCCGCTGGGGATGTAGTATTTCGCCACCGTCACCTTCAGCTTGCTGTTGTAGAAAAGATCGCGGGTCTGCTGCACCAGCCCCTTGCCGTACGTGCGCTGGCCCATGATCACCGCGCGATCGAGGTCCTGTAGCGAGCCACTTACGATCTCGCTCGCGCTCGCACTGCCCGTGTCGGTCAGGACCACCAGGCGCATGTCCGCGTCCAGGGGCTCGCTGAGGGTCTTGTAGGTCTTGTCCCAGTCGGCCATCTTTCCCTTCGTCTCCACCACCGTTTCTCCTTTCGGCACGAAGAGATTCACGATGTTCACGGCTTCCCGCAGGAGGCCACCGCCGTTCCCCCGCAGATCGAGGATCATTTTGGATGCGCCCTGGTCCTTCATCTCTTTCACCGCGTTGCGCACTTCCTGTCCGGCGGTCTGCGTGAAACTGTTCAGCTTCAGGTAGCCCACCTTGGTCGATTCATCCACGAAGCCTTTGTAGGGGACATCCGGGATCTTGATCTCCTCGCGCGTGATCGTGCGCAGCTCCGGCGCAGCGCCATTGCGGCTCGTCAACACCTTCACCTGCGTGCCTGCCTGGCCCTTCAGCATCTTGCTCACATCCTCCGTGTTGAGGTCCTTTGTCGACCGCCCGTCCACCTCGAGGATCCGATCGCCCGCGCGGATCCCGCTGCGCAATGCCGGTGAACCCTCGTAAGGTTCGCTCACCATGATGCCATCGGCCTTCTTGCCGATCATGGCACCGATGCCGCCATACTGCCCCGTGGTCTGGAAGCGATAGTCCTCCATGTCGCTCTCCGCGATGAACTGCGTGTACGGGTCCAGGCTCTCGAGCATCGCATCGATGCCCGTGGTCATCAGTTGGCCCGGATCGGTCTCATCCACGTAGTAGATGTTGAGCTCCTTGTAGAGCTCATTGAAGATCTCGAGGTTCTTGCCGATCTCGAAGTAGTTGTCACCTGCGGCCAGGCCGAGCCCGGCTCCCGCGCCGATGGCACCGGCCAGGACGAACGACTTCCAATTGATGCGTGAGAACTTCATGTGCGAAGGTGTTCAGGGTACGGGGTCATAACCGTGGCCGCCCCACGGATGGCAAGATAGGAACCGCTTCAGGGTGAGCTTTCCGCCGCGCCAGGCCCCGTGCTTGCGCAGAGCCTCCACTCCGTAGGCGCTGCAACTGGGAGAGTAACGACAGGATCCGGGGAGCAATGGCGAAAGGGTGTATTGGTAGATGCGCACGAGACCGATGAGCAGGCGGGCGATCATGTGGTGCTGGTCTTTGCCTGCGGTTCTTTGCGGGCTTCAGGTCCAGAGGCACCTTGGTCCGGTTTGAGGTGTACGGAAAGCCAACGGTCCACGAGGCCGCAAAGTCTTTGCCGCACATCGGCGAAGGCCAATGAATGTGAAGACTGGTAGATCACGAGCCATGCACACTGCACACCAGCGCCTCGCAGTGCACCATACCAGCGCTCTTTCTCCAGGCGGTAGGCCTCTCTGATCAGACGACGTGTCCGGTTGCGGTCAGTGGCCTTCTTCATGTGGCGCTTCGGGATGGCGAAGGCGATCTGTGCGGGAGCGGTGGTATCCAACGGGCCCAAGTGTCCCACCAACCGGAAGGGTTTTTCATTGAGCGCTGATCCCTGCTTCACCACGATGTTGATGGCCTCACGGCCGGTCAGCCGTTCGTGCTTGCGGAAGGTAGCGCGCGGGGTGGCCATGCCTATCGCTCGGCGGGTCGGTCGGTGAGGTGCGGGATGGCCGTTGTCGGTTGCTGGTTGTCAGTTGTCCGGCTGCCTCTGATGGATCCTCCCATCAAGACGGACAACTGACAACCAGCGACCGACAACCGTACTCAGGCTTTCTTCTTCGCTTCCTTGGAAGCTTTCTTGATGAACAGCTCGATCGCGCCGGTCATGCTGGGCGCCTCGGGCAGTGGCGCCTCGATGTCCAGGCGGAACCCAGCGTCGCGCACGGCCTTGCTCGTGGTAGGTCCGAAGGCGGCCATCACCGTGCCGTTCTGCTTGAACTTCGGGAAGTTCTTCCGCAGGCTCTCGATGCCGCCAGGACTGAAAAAGACGAGCATATCGTAGGTGATGTCCTTGAGGTCGCTCAGGTCAGCAGCCACCGTGCGGTAGAAGACCGCGTTGGTGTATTTCACCCCCGCCTTGTCCAGCAGCACCGGGATCTCCTGCTTCTGGATGTCGCTGCAAGGCACCAGGTACTTCTCGTCCTTGTGCTTCTTGATCACGTCCATCAGGTCGCCGAAGCTCTGCTTGCCGATGAACACCTTGCGCTTGCGGTACACGATGTACTTCTGCACGTAGTACGCCACGCTCTCGCTCACGCAGAAGTACTTCATCGTTTCCGGCACCGTCACCCGGATCTCCTTGCACATCCGGAAGAAATGGTCCACCGCATTGCGGCTGGTGAGCACGATGGCCGTATGGTCCAGGATGTTGATCCGCTCCTGACGGAAGTCCTGGCCCGCGACCGGCTCGATCTTGATGAAGGGCTTGAAGTCGATCTTCAAGCTGAACTTCTTCGCCAGGTCGGCATACGGGTTCTTGTCGTCCGTCGGTGCGGGCTGCGTAACAAGAATGGTCTTGAGTTTCAAGGCCGCTCGGCTTAGATTGGGTTGGACGGTTCGGGGAGCAGCCGGAACGCCTGCTGGCAAGCGAGGGCTACAGGCAGAATTTCAAGCGCGCAAAGGTAAATGAAAATGTAACGGATCGGGACGCCCTCACCTACCCCCAGTACGGCCGCCCGCAACCAGCGGTAGGCCGTGACCAGGCCTATCAGACCGACCCCGATCAACACGGCCCACGTGCGCCACGGAACCTGATAGGGCCAGGCGATCGTCGCCGTGACCGGGAACAAGACGATGCCGAGCGCTATGTGCAACAACAGGAACGTGTAGAGATATTCGGCCAGGCCACTGTCCGCCTCGAACAAGCGCCCGACGGAACGGACCAGTAGTACCTGGGCGAACAGGAGCACTACAGCGATGGCGAACAGCTCGACCCAGAGCCCGACCCCGGGCTCCACATGTGCCACCAGAACAACGAATTGGTAAGCGAACAGGGCCACGACGGCGGAGGCCATCACAGCAAGCCCGATAAGGGTGCGGTCCTGCAGGTCAAGCTCGTCGCGAAGGCTCTGCCGCCCGAGCCGGAAGGAGAAGAAGGATCGTGCCAGCAATCGCCACTTTTTGGGAGATACCAGGTTGATCCATCCCAGCATGCCCAAGGCCGCCAGCATCACCAACAGGATCCAGTCCCCGGCCAATGGGTCGGTGGCGCGAACGGTCTCCGGCATGCGCCGCGAAGGTCGGATCATGATCGGGCTTCCACCCAAGGAGCGCCGCCTACTTTTGCACCCCCGTCCGCCGAAGCCTGTGAACAAGTGGGACAGATGACCACTTGGGCCCATACGGACAAGAACAGCAACCTACCGATGAGCACTACCACGAGTACCGCGCCGAAAAAATCAGCTTCCACAGACCAGTTCCAGGCACACGACCACTATCTCGTGGATGAACTCCTCACGGAGGAACAGAAGCTGATCCGCGACACGGCACGCAAGCATGTGAGCAAGCACCTGAAGCCCATCATCGAGGAGCGCTTCGAGAAGGCGGAGTTCAGCAAGGACATCATCCCCGGCCTGGCGGACATTGGCGCGTTCGGTCCGTTCGTTCCCGCAGAGTACGGTGGCCCCGGCCTTGACCAGATCAGTTATGGCCTGATCATGCAGGAGATCGAACGCTGCGACAGTGGCCTGCGCAGCTTGTGCAGCGTGCAGGGATCGCTCGCCATGTACCCGATCTGGAAATACGGCAGCGAGGAGCAGAAGAAGAAATGGCTGCCAGACATGGTGCAGGGCAAGAAGATCGGCTGCTTCGGCCTCACCGAGCCCGACTTCGGCAGCAACCCCGGCGGCATGGTCACC
>CAZYPC010000066.1:20174-25723 GCA_964649165.1 uncultured Chryseobacterium sp. | reverse complement strand
GATCTTGGCCCCGTAGTAGAAGCCGAGGTAGATGTCGTTGAGGATCTTCTTGCCGCTGGGCAAGGTCTTCCCCACTTTCACCATGTTGAATATGACCTGTCTGCCTTCGTCTGCCATGGGTTCGGTTGCGGGTTGCCGGGTTACGGGTTGCGAGTTGCGGGTCCCCGGGAGGTTGTAGAACCCGTCAACCCGTCAACACGCAACTCGCAACGTGCCGCCAGACCGCGGGTGGTCCTCCTTTGGGGCCGCGAATTTCGCTCTTCCAGCCGTACATCCGTTCGGCCCACGTACGCGCCGTTCGGATATTTTCGTCCGCCGCACCCTCCAACCCGGGATCTTCGCCCCCAAGACCAACGAACATGAGTTTCTTCAAAAAGGCATTAGGCGTGTTCGTTGAACTGGACACGCAGGGCGACCACAACCCCGCCCCCAGCACGTCCCGAGCTTCTTCGGCCCCCATCAGCGCCCCGAGCAACTTCGCCCCGCTGGACACGGCGAGCGCGGAGAAGTTCGAGAAGCACTTCGAGACGCTCTTCGACAAGGCCAACCTGCCCGGCCCGGACTATTTCGAGTTCTGGAAGACGATGGAGACGCTGGAGAAGCACCTCCCGGACGAGAACGCGCGCATCGCCGCGACCTTCGCCAGCCTCAGCGTGCAGGGCCTGACGAAGCCCAAGCTGCTGGAAACGGCCAGCGCCTACATGGACGTGATCGCCAAGGACCGCGCGGCGTTCGAGCAGGCCGCCGCCCAGAAGGCCGCCGCCGCCGTGGATGGCCGCAAGAACGATGTGGCCATGCTGGAGAAGCGTATCGCCGACAACAGCGAGGAGATCCGCAAACTGAACGCCCAGATCGCCGAGGCGCAAGCCAAGATCAACGCCCTGAAGAAGGAGCTGATCGACGAGGAGGCCAAGCTGAACAACAACCGCAGCGGCTACCAGCTGGCCTGCGAGGCGATGACCAGCAAGATCAAGAGCGACATCCAGAAGATCCAGGCGCAGATCGCCTGACCCACACCACCACCACCGCCTGACTTACCGCAGGCAACCACCATGGAAACCAACATCTTCCCCGGCCAAGAGAAACTGCGCGGCTATTGGAACCGCCCCGGGGGCAAGTTCGGCGTGATCGCCGGCATCGGCATCCTGGCCGCCATCGGCTACTATGTGGTGCCCATCCTCACCAAGGTGGTGTGGAACACGGTGAACTTCGGCATCGCCCTGGCCGTGGCCGGCGTGCTGCTCTACTGCCTCACGCACCGCACGCTCCGCCTAAGCCTGTTCTACTTCTACGAGTGGCTCATGCGCAAGCTCGTGGGCATCGTGATCCAGCTGGACCCCTTCATCATCGCCGAGGACTACATCAAGGACATGGAGGAGCAGCGCGAGAAACTCTACAAGCAGACCACCGAGGTGGAAGGCCAGAAGGAGAAGATCCACCTGAAGATCAGCGAAAAGGAACGCGAACTCACCAAGCTGATGAGCACGGCTCAGACGGCCAAGGAGAAGAACATGATGCCCGAGCTCGGCAACGCCACGCGCCAGATCGGCCGGGTGAACGAGTACATCAAGCAGCTCACGCCCATCCGCGACAACCTCGCCCGCATCGGCGACTACCTCACGGGTATCCACAAGAACAGCAAGTACCTGATCGAGGACGCGCGCAACGAACTGGAGCTGAAGAAGGACCTCTACCGCTCGGTGACCTCCGGCAACAAGGCCCTCACCAGCGCCATGAAGATCTTCAAGGGCGATCCCGAGAAGAAGCTGCTCGTGGAGCAGAGCATGGAATACCTGAAGGACGATATCGCCAACAAGCTGGCCAACATGAAGAAGGCCATCAGCTACTCGGCGGACTTCATGCGCAGCATCGACCTGGACAACGCGACGTACGAGAAAGACGGTCTGCGCATGCTGGAGCAGTACGGCAGCGCGGACAATTTCAAGCTCGAAGGCTCGAAGGCCGTTTCCACGCCCAATACCGGCACCGGCAGTTTCAATGATCTGCTGAAATGAGCGCGCGGTTGTCGGTTGGCGGTTGTTGGTTGTCCGTCGTGGTGGTAAAAACACCCGCGGAACTCCGGCCCACGTTGTCGGTTGACGGTTGTTGGTTGTCCGGCGTGGTGGCAAAAACACGCGATGGCATCCTCTGACTCAACACAAGGCGCGCCATCGGCAGCCTAACAACCAACAACGACAACCGACAACTGCCATAGGCAGCCTGACAACCAACAACCGTCAACCGCCAACCAGCATCGGCAGCCCGACAACCGACAACAAACAACCAACAACCACCCATGGGCTCCATCCGCCACTTCCGAGACCTGCGTGCCTGGCAGCAATGCAGGGCGGTACGCCAAGCCATCAGGCTCTTGGTCAAAGGCTGGCCTTCGGAGGAACGGTTCAGGCTCACGGACCAGATCATCCGGTCGAGCCGGAAGACCACCGCGAACATCGCCGAAGGCTATGGTCGATTCCGCGAGAAGGACAACGTTCGTTTCTGCCGCATCGCCCGCGCATCGCTCTACGAGACCCAGGACCATCTGGACACCGCTTGCGCCGAGGGCATCATCAGCGAGGTGGTCATGAATGAGCATATGGAACTGATCGAAGGCGCCATCCGCACCGTGAATGCCTACATCAAGTACCTCAATTCAATGGGTGCCAATGAGGGCGATGTGGTTTCCGAACCTGCTGTCACCTACGGAGTCGACGACACAGCGATCTTCATCCCGTCTACCGCCAACAGCCCGCTCGCAGCGGAGATCTGACCACCCAGCCCGACAACCAACAACCGGCAACCGGCCCTCTGACCACCCAGCCCGACAACCGACAACCAACAACCAACGATGGCCACCATCAAACCCGCAGGAAAGATCCTTCTCATCGCGCTCGGTCTCGGAGCCGTGTATGCCGCCAAAGTCTTCTGGTGGGACAGCCGCCCGCAGGAGGCGAAGGCCAGCGCGGAGATCGGCCGCGTGATGCTGCCTGACGCTCCTGAGGCTTCGCTCCACGGCAACGCCACCATGGTGCCCCTGCCCAGCAGTGAGCCGAGCGTGAACGGCGGTACCAAGATCAACTGGAAGATCATGGCCTGGAACAGCCAGATGCCGCTGATGTTCGCCAACGGCGGAGCCTTCACCACGAAGGGATCGCTGATGGACAACGCCAAGCTGCAGATCGACCTGCAGCGCCAGGACGATTGCTTCAAGAGCATGGCCGACCTGGTGAAATTCGCCAGCGACTACAAGAGCAATCCCAGTACGCCAGGTGTGTTCGCCAGCTTCATGGGCGATGGCATGCCATTCTTCTTCGCCTCGCTCGCGAAAGAACTGGAGCCGCTCGGTCCGGAGTACCAGCCGATCGGTTTCTACGCCATGGGCAAGAGCTACGGCGAGGATCAACTGATGGGGCCGCCTGCCTGGAAGACCGACCCGAAGACCGCCCTCGGCAAGACCGTGGCCTGCGTGCTGCGCGACGGCGACATGAACATCCTGCTCAAATGGGCCGGTGACAACGGCATGCGCGTGAACCCCGACGAGACCACCTACGATGCCGAGGCCATCAACCTCATTTCCGCCAGCGACTTCCTGGACGCGCCGAACAAATACATCACCGGATATCGGGAGAAGCGCAAGCTGATCAAGGACGGCAAGAAGGTGAACGAGGAGATCGAGGTGGGCGTGGACGGCGTGGCCACCTGGACCCCCGGTGATGTGAACGTGGCCCAGAAAAAAGGCGGACTGGTCACCATCGCCAACACGAAGCAGTACGCTTCGCAGATGCCCAACATCACCATCACCATCAAGAAGTTCGCGAACGACCACCGCACGGACATCGAGAACCTCATCATCGCCCTCGGACAGGCCGGTGACCAGGTGCGCTCCTTCAACGAGGCGAAGAAGTTCGCCGCCGATGTGAGCGCCAAGGTGTACAACGAGCAGAGCGGCGACTACTGGCTGAAGTACTACAACGGCATCGTCGAGCGCGACATGCAGGGCAACGAGGTGAACCTCGGCGGCAGCATGGCCTTCAACATCGCCGACGCCGCCAACATGTTCGGCATGGGCAAGGACGGCATCGACCGCTACAAGATCGTGTACACCACCTTCGGCGACATCCTCAGCAAGATGTATCCCGAATTCCTCGCCAACTACCCCGGATACACCACCGTCATCGACAAGAGCTTCCTGGCCACGGTGATCGCCAACCATCCGGAGCTGATGGCCGGCGAGGCGATCAAGGTGGAGTACAAAGGAGAGATCACCGCGCCGGTGAGCACGAAGAACTTCCAGATCCAGTTCGAGACCGGCAGCGCCATGATCAAGGCCGAGAGCTACGCCACGCTGGATGAGATCCTCAGCAGCGCCATGGTGGCCGAAGGCCTGAAGATCGGCGTGAACGGACATACCGACAACACGGGCGATGATGCCGCGAACATGCGCCTGAGCGAAGAGCGCGCCCTGAGCGTGAAGAACTACCTCGTCGGCAAGGGTCTTCCCGCGCAGCGCATCACGGCCAAGGGCTTCGGTGAAACACAACCCGCCGCGGACAATGCGACCGCTGCCGGCAAGGCCACCAACCGCCGTGTAGCCATCGTGCTCGGCGAATGATACCCGGTTACGGGTTGCGGGTTACGAGTTGCGGGTTGTTCACGCGGCTTGTGGATCGCGGAACTCGCAACCCGTAACCCGCAATCAGCAACTTTCCGGATGAAACTCCTCCGCTCCCTCATCGAGCCCTTCGCCAAGCTGCCGAAAACGGCGGTATGGGGATTGCTCGCCGCCGAGGCCATCGTCGCGCTCATCGCCTGGGAACTCAGCGGTGAAGGATTGATACCAGGGCCGGTCAAGGTCGGGTCGGCGTTGGTGAAGGTGCTCGGCTCGGCGGCGTTCATGGAGAATTTCATCGCGAGCCTCTTCCTCACCTTCAAGGGCATGGGCATCTCCATCCTCATCGCCCTGGTGATCTCCTACCTCTCGCTCGTGCCGCTGTTCAAACCGTTGGCGGACCTGGTGGTGCGCCTGCGGTACCTCACCCTCACCGGCCTCATCTTCCTCTTCATGATGCTCACCCAGAACGGTGGCCAGCTGAAGCTCAGCCTGCTCATCTTCGGCATCGTCCCCTTCTTCGTCACCTCGCTGCTGTCCATCATCGCCGACATCGACCGGCAGGAACAGGAGCTGTGCAAAACGCTGCGCATGGGCCCGTGGCGCACGCTCTGGGAGATCGTGATCGTGGGCCGGCTGGACCAGGTGCTCGACGTGATGCGCCAGAATTTCGCCATCGCCTGGATGATGATCACCATGGTGGAGAGCCTCAGTATGAGCGAGGGCGGACTGGGCACCATGCTGATCAAGAGCAACAAGTACATGGACATCAGCACCGTGTTCGCCCTGCTCATCGTGATCTTCCTCGTGGGCCTCTTCTTCGACTGGCTGCTCGGCCGCTTGCGCGCCTGGCTCTTCCCTTACACCCGCTTGCAGATCGCCAAATGAGCCACGCGCGCAACGAGATCATCCTGAGCGTGGAGGGCGTGGGCATCACCTA
>CAZYPC010000066.1:0-20074 GCA_964649165.1 uncultured Chryseobacterium sp. | reverse complement strand
TGAGCCACGCGCGCAACGAGATCATCCTGAGCGTGGAGGGCGTGGGCATCACCTATGACCGGCCCATCCTGCGCGATGTGACGTTCCAGATCCACAACCTCACGCGCCCCGGCGTACACCAGGGACAGGTCGTTTCGCTCATCGGCCGGAGCGGCATCGGCAAGACGCAGCTCTTCAAGATCATCGCCGGGATGCTGAAGCCCACCACGGGCACCGTGCGCATCGGCGTGGACCTGCATCCGGTGCAGGCCGGTGAGGTGGGAATCGTTCCGCAGAACTACCTGCTCTTCCGCCACCGCACGGTGATGCGGAACCTCGCCATCGCGATGGAGCGGACGGACACAAAACACACCGAGGAGCAGCAGAAGGCCATCATCAAGGAGCACGCGGAGCTCTTCCACCTCACCGAACATCTGACGAAATACCCCGCGCAGCTTTCCGGCGGTCAGCGCCAGCGCGTGAGCATCCTGCAACAGATCCTCACCGGCACGAAGACGATCCTCCTGGATGAGCCCTTCTCCGGGCTGGACATGCTGATGATCGACCGGGTGATCGACCTGCTGGTGAAGGTCTCCCTGCTGGACGAGCACAACACGCTCATCATCGTGAGCCACGACGTGGAGAACGCCATGGCCATCTCGGATACCGCCTTCATCCTCGCCGCGCAGAAGGACAAGCCCGGTGCGACCATCACCGAAACGCTCGACCTCTGCGGCATGGGCCTGGCCTGGAACAAGGACATCAAACAGGATCCGCGATTCCGCGAGCTCACCGAACAGATCAAGCACAAGATCTGAGGTCTGGTTGTCGGTTGTCCGACGTGATGGTAGGAGCTTGCTGACCCCTACGCGGTGGATCAGTCGCAAGCATCGGCAGCCAGACAACCAACAACGGAAACCTACAACCGCCTCAAGGCCTCTTCCAGATCTCCAGTCGCTTCCAGTCCATGACCTTCACCATGGTGGTGCTGTCCGTTCCGGCCATGCGATCCCCCAGCAGCACCGAACCCACGGTCTGCCCTTTCGCCGGGCTGACTAGCGCATAGAGCTGTCCCTCCCCGGCGCCGTTGTTCACGCAGGACGCATCCATCCCCGAGGCCATGAGGTGGAACTCGAAGGGCGCGTCATTGGGATCGAGCACCTGAACGCGGTCACCCGGTTTGAGCACCCCCATGAACCAATGGGCCGCTTCCGCTGCGTCATCGAACCGCTCAAGGCGGTCTTGGGGTGAACGCAGACCAAGCCAGCCCATCCCACCCAGGATGATGGCGCTGGCCACCGCCGTACGCGAACGCTTCGTGAAACCCGGATATACCTTTTCTTGTATGAATTTCAACCCGTAGAACACGGCGATCCCGGAGCTGAGGTGCAGGTTGAACAGCACGAACGCCCACGTCTGGGGTGGCCCCAGTGCGGCCTGCGCGATCACCAGGGGCACGCACGCGAGCAGGATCGAGATCAGCAGGATGCGGTACTTGCTGCTGATGAAGGCCGCATAGGCCAGGCCGATGAAGCCCAGGATGCTCACCCACGTCGCCGCCGTGTCGTTGAAGAAGACCCAAAGCTCCAGCGCCTTGTCCATGTGCGTCTGCACGAAACCGGCCCAAGTGTTCTCGCCCAGGGTCGGATGGTGCAGCAGATGATCCAGGCTGTGGGTGAGGATCACCGGCAGGTAGGCCAGTACGCTCAAAAGGACGAACAAGAGGAACGAGAACAGAAGCCCGAGCAGGCGACGGTTCAAGGATTCGTTGTAAAGTGAGGTCATGTACAACAACAGCCAGATGTAGATCGCCGCCGCCGGATACGCCATCGTCGGGACCGCCCACATGCCCAGCGCGCAGAACACGGCCACCAGCACCGCACTCACCCCATTGTTCCGCTTCACCAGGTGGCGACCCGCGATCGAGGCGGCGACCATGAACAGCCAGGTAAGACTATAGCCCCGGGCCAGCGCGCTATACTCGATCAGTGCCCCGCTCCCGGCGACGAACGCCAGGGTGAGCAACGCGATATAGCGGTTGAACATGACCCGTACGAACAGGTAGAAGAGCGGCATCGCCAGAACGCCAGCGACCAGCGCCGGCAAACGCACGCTCCACAGATGCGCCCCGAACAACGCCATGCAGCATTTCACCAGCAGCGTGTGCAGGAGGTGATTGTTCGGCCAGGTGTAATCGCTCAGGATGAAGCTCACCGGCTTGGGCGCATAGAATACACAGGTGAAGGCCTCATCATACGTGATGCCTCGCCAGAGTTGTGAGATGCGCAACGCGGCACCGACGATGATCACGCCCAGCACCAGCCGCTTGTGGCTCTGGCTGGTCAGCGACCGCAGATCGCCCCAGGCCTTGCGCACATCCGCCCGGAACTCTGCGACCTGTCCCAGGCCCGATGGCTCTGATCGACTTCTCCTCATGCGTCCGATCAAAAATAGGAGGATCATCCACCCTGGCCCCGCCCTGCTTTATGCACTTTCGCCTCGCCAACCGAAAAGACAACGCGATGCCCCGGCCCACCGAGAGTGTCTCCCACTACGACCATCTGGAAAAGATGGGGACGGACGAGCTCTTACGCAGCATCAATGCCGAGGACCGCACCGTGGCCGATGCTGTCGGCCGGGTATTGCCCGCCATCCGTGCGCTCGTGGACCCGCTGGCGGAACGCATGGGACGCGGTGGCCGGCTGTTCTACCTGGGTGCTGGTACGAGCGGGCGGCTCGGCATCGTGGACGCCAGTGAATGCCCACCCACATTCGGCGTTCCACATGGGCTCGTCATCGGGCTCATCGCCGGCGGCGACCGGGCCATCCGCAAGGCCGTGGAGTTCGCCGAGGATGACCGCGAGCAGGGCTGGAAGGACCTGCAGGAACACGCCATAGGCCCCGAGGACACCGTCATCGGCATCGCGGCCAGCGGTGGCACACCGTATGTCGTGGGCGCGCTCGAGCAGTGCCGTGCCGGGGGGATCCTCACCGGATGCATCACCTGCAATCCGGATAGCGCTGTGACCACCGTGTGCGACCATCCCATCGTCGCCGTGGTGGGGCCGGAGTTCGTCACCGGAAGCACACGCATGAAGAGCGGCACCGCGCAGAAACTCATCCTCAACATGATCTCTACGGCGGTGATGATCAAGCTCGGGCGTGTGAAGGGCAACCGCATGGTGGATATGCAACTGAGCAACAACAAGCTCATCGACCGAGGCACGAGGATGGTAATGGACGAGCTGTCGATCCCGTACGAGGATGCGAACGAACTCCTGAAGAAATATGGGAGTGTACGAAAGGCCGTCGATAACGGCCGTGAGCCGTGAGCCACGAGCCACGAGCTTGACTCCGATACAAAGCTCGTGGCTCACGGCTCGTAGCTCACGCATAGCATCTTTGCAATCCGGCATGCACACATTAGAGCCTTACTACAACTGGCGTCACCGGTACACCGCCGAGGAGGACGAGCGGTCGCCTTTCTTCGGCCGGGAGCACAGCGAATTCGAGTTCATGCACGCCGTCTACGATCACGCGCTTCACCCGCAATGGGATGACTTCGGCAGTGAGACGCTCTACCTGAAGATGCTCTTCGTCGACTACGACGAAGGTTATGCGATCATCGAATTCATCGGCGAATGGAACGACCTGCTGGGGAACGACATCATGTTCCTCAAGCGTGACATCGTTGAGCCCATGATGTCGCATGGCATCTGCAAGTTCATCCTCGTCGGGGAGAACGTGCTCAACTTCCATCCCGGTGATGACGAGTACTACAGCGAGTGGTACGATGAGACTGCCGACGCGGACGGTTGGATCGCGATGCTGAACTTCCGCGAGCATGTGCGGGATGACCTCAAGGCCGCTGACATCGACAAGTACTTCCTGCTCGGCGGGCAACTCGACCAGATGGACTGGCGCACGTTCGAACCGGAGGATCTGTTCGAAAAGGTGAACGGCTATGTGATGAAGCGTCTCAGTGCCTAGAAATGAATGTCCCGGTCCCGGCCCGGCATGAAACAAGTCAGGCTCAAGCGCGCAGTGAAATTGCGCAACGCATCCCCGGGCGTGTAGGGCAGATCCAGCTCGCTGGTAAAGATGTACGAACCACCCGCGCTCACACGGAGGGAACGGATGATGCTCACCTCCAGTTCGAGCCCCGGTTCGATGATCACATAGCCCTGGCCATCCGTTCTGATCCGGCGCTTGTCCGTGTTGCTCGAATTGGCGCTGCTCGCTGGATAACCGTAGGAGACCGTGCCCAATCCGACCATGACCGGCAGATGGAAATGTACGGCCGAGCGCGGCAGGATGATCGGTGCGAATTGGAGGCCCGCATAGCCATACCGCATCTCCAGACCATCCAGGTCAGCGCTGGTCTGACCCCGTAGATAGTCCCGATAGCTCGGGTTCTTGATGGAACTGCCCGAAAAGGCACAGGAGACCCCCACATTGAACCACTCGTTCAAATTGACGCCCACACTGAAGCCGCCGAGGGTGGCATATGTCCCCAGCACATTGCTGAACCTTGCCGTCGCCGCGAAGTACCCGCCCGTCAGCGCCACATCCTGATCGAACAGCTCACGACGCTCGACCCGTTCCTGAGCGGCGGCATGCAGGGCACAGAAGAAGATGGTCAGCCAGAGGATCAGCGCGCGCATCGGTGATGCATCCGTGCCAATAGGACGCAAGTCCCAAGATAGGGATGCCCCGGCAGGATGAAGCTCGCGGTTCATAGCTGATCGCGCTTCCGCTCAGGCCCGGGCTTTCAGCATGCCCAGGACCACACGGTCGATGGGCAGGGTCGCGTCCTCGGCTCGCGCCGTGGACAAGTCGAGCCAACGGAACGACTCCTCGTCGCGTTCGCTCTGTTTGAAGTCGAACGGCACCGTGCTCACCCGGATCCCCCCGGGGTCAACCACCTGGAAGGTGTAGTAGATGCTGATGATCTGCTGTCCTTCGCGGAAGGCGCTCATCTGGAAGAAGTCCGTGGTGTAGAAATGCTCCAGACCGAAGGCCTCCACGCCGATCTCCTCGCGGATCTCGCGCTGCAATCCCTCCTTGGTCCCTTCCCCGAATTCCAGCCCGCCGCCCGGGAATTTGGTGATGCGATGCCCCTTGATCAGCTCATCGGCGACAAGCACCCGACCCTCGCTCAACAGCAGACCATAAACCCTAATATTGAAACTGCCCATCGCGCCAATGTATCCGATACCCGTGCAGAACCTGATCATCGCCGGGTTGCTGGTCGCGTTCCCGGCCGGATCGAACGCGCAACACTGGAACGAGCACAAGCCGGAACCCCACCAATGGCCGACCGGAGCGGTGGATATGCATGTCCCTGACAAGTTCGGTGCATATGACCTGGTCGTGCAGGACCAGGCCATCGAGATCCAGAACGGGCTGTACAAAAGCCATGAACGCGGCTACGAGGAACGCGCAAGGTTCCTGCTGCGACGACGCTTCCATGTGAACACCCCGCACGGGAGCGAACTCTTGAAGAAGGAAACCATCCTGGCCGGAGCGTTCTTCCATGAGGTTTCCGTGTTCCATGCGCGCTTGATCAAAGCGGACGGCACTGTCGTGGACGAGACCGGTCGGGGAGCTCGCTTGAACCGTGTGGATCTGGGCGATGGCTTGTGGGGCGATGCCACGATCTCGTTCACCGACCTGCTCATCGCTCCTGGCGAAGAGCTTGAGTTCGTGATCGAACAGATCGGCAACGGCATCATCGCCCTGCGCGAATCGATGGTCCAAGGCGAATATCCGATCGCACATGCCAGCATCCTCGTGCGCACGACACCGGACCTGCCTCCGCTGATCGAGACCTTCAACGGGTTCCCCGAGCCGGAGGTAGACCCCGTGGGCAAGGCCAACACCCAACGATGGTCGTTCGATATGCTGGATCCGCTCCCGCTCGATCCGCTGGCGCTCGTGAAGAACTGCGTCCCGTTCTTCAGCATGACCTACGCGCCACCCGCCGGCGTGAGCATGTCGTCCTTCGACAGGCGCTATCCGCGCGACATCATCGTCGGCCGCAAGAACGTCCACGCCTTCACCAATTACGTGAACGCGGTGAAGAGCCGCTACGGGATGCACGACATCATGGGGCCTATGAACGAAGTCATACGCTTCCTGCATGACAGCGTAAAGGTGGTTCCCACGTCGGAGATCGATGTCGAGCTCTCGATCGGACAGTGTTTCGCCGAGCGGAGGATCAGCCGCCAGAAACTGGTGGTGCTGTACAGGGCGTTGTTGAACATCCTCGACGTGCAACTGGTCATCTGTCGCTCACGCAGCCGTTATGAAGGACGTTTCGGGGACAGGAACGACAACTGGTCCTTCCAGGAATTCCTCGCGTTCGAGGACGAGGACAAGCACACCCTGCACTTCATCGTTCCCAACACGACCCACCAGCGCTTCCTGTTGGACGAGTTCCCTGTGGATCTCAATGGCGCTATCGTGGAAGCGTTACCGTACAAGGATAGCGGGATCAATGGTCAGCCGTTCAGCATCCCATTGCCCACCCAGGCCGCCAGCCGGAATTTCAAGCAGGAACGCATCATGCTCGAACTCGCGGAGGAAGGGATCATTTCAAGCGCCGTCCTCCGCGGATCGATCGGTGGGTTCCTTCCATCGGCCCTTGAAGCGGACACGGTACAGGACGCGCTGGCCGGTCGCACACAGCGCCTGAACGCCTGGGTACAACGGCGCTTCGCACTCGATGGGCTGGACCGGGCGAAACTCTCGGTGATCGACACCGTCCTGCCCCGCGTGTGGAAGTATGAGAGCGTCGGCTACAAGGGACAACCCGCGCGATTAGTGCCGCAGGACAGTTCCGCCTACCACTTCGTCGCCCGTCCGTTCGTGAACTGGTATCCGATACTGGATGCCGCGCTCGACACCATGCAGTGCCCGAAGCTTCTCCCCTTCACCTTCCACCGGAGGACGGATCTGGTCCTGCATACCGATCGCCCCATCTCCGTGGCCGGGATCCCTTCCACCTTCAACAGGCGGGTGAGCAACGCGCTGGGGGAGTTCAGCGCTTCCTACGAGCAGCCCGACCCCGGTACACTGGTACTTCATTTCGACCTGGCGCTCTTCAACGACGTGATCGACACCTACTCGAAACGGTGGGTGGAAGAACTACAGAACGCGATCGATGAGAGCCTGCGCGCGCATCTGTCCATCCGCTATTGAGCGTAGGTACGTGGCGCGGCCGTTCACCTTTTGACAGCCCGCAACATGTGCATCTTCCCGGGCGGTCCTTTCAGGCGGTCGACATCGAAGCCTACGGCCAGCATCGCTCGTCGCACATCCCCTTTCGCGCAGTAGGTGACGAGCACGCCGCCCGACCTCAACATGCGATGCATGCGCTGGAACAGGTCCACGGTCCACAGCTCCGGTTGGATCGCAGGGGCGAACGCGTCGAAGTAGATGACATCGTACGCCTGCTCGGCCTCATGCTCTGCGGCCGCTTCGGTCAGCTTCCGGAACGTCAGCCCGCCGAGGGCTTCGTGCCACTCGCCATGTCCCGACGTCATCCGTTCGATGAAGGGCTCGTGCAGACCCGGCCAGGCGAGATCCGCGCAATGCCCGAGGGCTTCCAATTGTGCATGACCCAGCGGGAACGGCTCCAGCGCTGTATAGCGCACGCGGCACTTCCCCTCCAAACAGCGGACCCAGGTGAGCAGCAGGTTCAACCCCGTGCCCAAGCCCACTTCGAGCACGTCCACATCCTCCCTCGATACGAACTCAAGCCCCGCTTTGATGTAGACATGTGTGCTCTCCTGTACCGCGCCATGTACGCTGTGATATTGCTCGCCGAGCTGTTCGCTGCGCAGGGTAAGGGAGCCATCGGCGGTACGCAGGCATTCAAAGTCAGCAGGTGGTCTGTACATGGCTCCGGATAGCGCCGCCTAATTTCGCCGTATGCGCCTCATTTCCTTGGGTCTACCGGTCGTGTTCTCCCTTCTACCCTTAACCGCTCGGTCGCAAGCATGGACCGAGCTGATGCATGACCCGGAGACCTCCTTCTTCGCGGTGCGTGATGCGTTCAACTCCTACTGGGAGGGTCGGCCCTATGTGAAGGGCAAGGGTTACAAGGCCTACAAGCGTTGGGAATGGTGGATGGAATCGCGGGTGAGCGCGACCGGTCAACGCCCTGACCCGGCCGTGTTCGCGAGGGCCGCGAAAGACATGCACCGCATGCGCTCGCTCCAAGGCGCCAAGAGCAATGCCGATTGGCAGCCATTGGGTCCCACCTCCTGGACCAACTGGAGCAGTGGATACAACCCAGGGAACGGTCGTGTGAACTGCACCGCCGTGGACCCGACCAACCCCGCCATCCTCTATTGTGGCAGTCCGGCCGGGGGCCTGTGGAAGAGCCCGGATAACGGACAGACCTGGGCACCGCTCTTCACGGACCTGGCCACGCTCGGGGTGAGCGGCATCGCCATCGCCCCCACGGATCCGGCCATCATGTACTGCGCCACCGGCGATGGGGACGGCACCGACACCTACTCTATCGGCGTGATCAAAAGCACCGACGGTGGTGGAACCTGGAGCCCGACCGGACTGGACTGGCACACCTCAGCGTCGCGCACCACACGGGCATTGCGTATGCACCCGACGGACCCCTTCATCCTGTTCTGCGCCACCAGCAACGGCCTCTGGCGCACGGTGAACGGCGGCACTGACTGGACGTTGGCCGCCGAGGGCTCTTTCCACGATGTGGAATTCAAACCGGACGAGCCCGACATCGTTTACGCCTGCGGCGACCGGTTCTTCCGAAGCTCGGACGGCGGACAGTCCTTCGACCCGATCGACGCAGGCCTGCCCGATGACTCCGAGGTGAACCGTATGCGTATCGCGGTCACGCCCGCCGATCCCTTGATGGTGTACGTGCTCTGCGGGCGCGAGGACGACGCCGGGTTCCTGGGTCTCTACCGCAGCACGGATGGCGGCTCGAACTTCACACAGCGCAGCGATTCACCGAACATCTTCGGGTACGAGGCGGATGGCAGCGACAGCGCAGGGCAGAGCTGGTACGATATGGCCCTCTGTGCCGATCCGGACGACGCCGAGGTCATCTACGCCGGCGGCGTCAACGTATGGAGCAGCAGCAATGGCGGCGAGGACTGGACCATCCGTTCGCACTGGGTCTACTCCGGCTTCGACCCGTACACGCACGCCGACATACACTCGTTGGACATCGCCGGGGGCCAGCTGCTTTGCGGCAGCGACGGCGGCCTGTACGCCAGTTCCAACGGCGGGGAAGACTGGACCGACCTGAGCAACGGGTTGCAGATCACGCAATTCTACCGGCTCGGCGGAAGCCCTGCGGACGCCTCGCTCCTGATCGCCGGAGCGCAGGACAATGGCATGAACGTGATGAGCGGCGGAGCTTGGGCACATGTGCTCGGTGCGGATGGCATGGAAGGCGCGATCGATCCGGATGACCCGCTCACCATGTACGGCGAGTCCCAGTACGGCGGACTGAACCGCAGTGACGACGGCGGGCAGACCTTCAATGGCATCAGTTGGGACATCGGCGAGGAAGGCGCGTGGGTCACGCCGTTCGTCATCGACCCGCAGGACCATGAAACGCTCCTGGCCGGTTACTCACAGGTGTACCGCAGCAACGACCGCGGCGATAACTGGTATCCCATCTCCACCTTCTCCGCCGACGAGACGATCCGCGCCCTCGCCATCGCACCGAGCGACAACACCGTCATCTACTGCTCCACCCCATCCACCATGTACCGCACGATGAACGATGGCGACGACTGGATCAGCGTGAGCGATGGCCTGCCCGAGAACCGGGTGATGGCGATCGCGATCGAACCGAGCGACCCCGCGCATGTCTTCGTCTGCCTCGGGGGCTTCTCTGAATACGACAAGGTATACGAGAGCACGGACGCCGGCGACAGTTGGACGAACATCAGTGGCAACCTCCCGAACGTGCCGGTGAATTCGATCATCTACCAGAACGGTACCGATGACGGCCTCTATGTGGGCACGGACCTGGGCGTGTTCTACAAGGACGACAACTACAGCAACTGGCAGCCGTTCACCTCCGGCCTGCCCACCGTGCAGGTGATGGAGCTGGAGATACACTACGGCACCGGAAAATTGCGCGCGGCGACCTATGGACGCGGCCTTTGGGAAACCGACCTCTTCGTTCCGGAGAACGCGCCACCCACCGCGGCCTTCATCCATTCCAACGCGAACATCTGCGCGGGTGACGCCATCCTCTTCCACGATGCCTCCCTCGGTGCCGCACCCGGCTGGAACTGGTCCTTTCCCGGTGGAATACCCTCCACCAGTACCGAACAGGATCCGCAGGTGATCTACTCCGAAGCAGGGAACTATTCCGCCACCCTCGCCGTCTCCAACCCCTTCGGCCAGGACGACCACGCGATCACCGTGCCCGTGACCGTCCTCCCCAACCGCATCGACATCACTCTCCAATTCGATGACTTCCCTGGTGAGATCTCGTGGTCCATCACCGACGACGATGGTCAGGACGTCGCCCTCAGCGGACCATATTCCTCGCTGGAGGGTGGCAGCACCGTTGAAGAGCACGTCTGCCTGGACCAGGGCTGCTACACCTTCATCATCAATGACAGCTACGGGGACGGCCTGTGTTGCAACGGTGGAAGCGGCAGTTACGCCGTGACCAATGCCGAACTCGGGCTCGTGGCCAATGGCGCCCAGTTCGATTACAGCGAAAGCACGGAGTTCTGCGTCTCGCTCTCGGTTCCGGTGGCCGAAGTGGACAAGGTACAAGAACTCGACGTTCGCCCATTGGACGGCGAGGGCAACTACCTGCTCTCTCTTTCGGACAACAACGGCCCTTCGGATCTCACTGTCACCGACGCGGTGGGCAGAACGGTGGTCTTTGAGCGGTGGCCGACCGGCCAGATGAACGGCGCCGTTTTCCTCTCGGGGTCTGCCGCCGGTGTGTATTTCGCACGCATCGGGCACGGCACTCGCATACACGTTGCCAGGCTTGTCCGGCCATAGACACGGGTGACTCGGGGCACGCAGAGCTTCTATTTGTCCGATCTTTTTTTCATTTGGGTGAACAATCTCGATGGAACGGTGTTCCATGGACAAACCCAACGACCGGATCGGTCAAAAATCAAACAACTCTACCCATGGATCTGAACAGGACCCTCGGAATCGGTGCCGCCCTCCTGGCGGCTACGGTCACCCAAGCGGGCGGCGGTGGAACCGCGCGCGTGCAGGTGATCCACAATTGCGCGGATGCCGCCGCCGCCACGGTGGACGTCTGGCTCAACAGCACATTGCTGCTCGACGACTTCGCCTTCCGCAACGCTTCGCCTTTCGTGGATGCACCTGCGGGGGTGGACTTTACCGTCGGCATCGCCCCGCCGAACAGCACCAGCGCCAGCGAGTCCATCTATACGGAGGACTTCAACCTGACGGCAGGCGAAACTTATGTGATCGTTGCGAGCGGGATCGTGAGCCCGACGGGCTACAACCCGAACCCCGGGTTCAGTCTGGGCGTTTTCGCAGGTGCGCGCGAAGCAGCGGACATGATGGGCACCAACGACGTGCTGGTGTACCACGGCTGTACCGACGCGCCAGCCGTGGATGTGTACGAGCCCGGGCTGCAAGCGACAGCCGTGGATGATGCCGCCTATGGTGATTTCCAAGGGTATGTCCCGTTACCCGTTGCGGACTACACGTTGCAAGTGCGCACGGCCGACCAGTCCGCGATCGTGGCGACTTATGGTGCGCCTTTACAAACGCTGGGGCTCGATGGTGCCGCGATCACCGTGCTGGCGAGCGGCTTCCTCGATGGTGAGCAGAACAGTGGCGGTCCTGCTTTCGGACTGTGGGCCGCGCTCGCTTCAGGCGGCCCGCTCGTTGAACTCCCTCTGCTCGGCAACCCCACCGCGCGCGTTCAGATCATCCACAACTGCGCCGACCTCGCTGCGAGCGCCGTGGACGTCTATCTGAACGGCGACCTCCTGATCGATGACTTCGTTTTCCGCAACGCAACACCATTCATCGATGCTCCTGCTACCATCGACTTCACCGTGGAGATCGCTCCGGCGAACAGTACCTCCTCGGGTGATGCGATCTACAGTCAATCCTTCAACCTCACTGCTGGAGGGACATACATCGTGGTGGCGAGCGGTATCGTGAGCGGCAGCGGCTACAACCCATTGCAACCGTTCGCGCTCCTGGCCTATGACCAGGGTGAAGAGGCCGCAGCAACGGCCGGCAATACCGATGTGCTCGTGCTACATGGCGCCACCGATGCACCGACCGTAGACGTTTTTGAAAGCGGCGTGCTGGGTGTGACCGCTGTGGAAGACGCGAGCTACGGTGATTTCAGCGGCTACCTCGCCCTGCCAACGGATGACTACACGGTGCAGGTGCGCACGGCCGACAATGCGAGCATCGTGGCCACTTATGCCGCTCCTTTGCAGACACTGGGTCTTGCGGATGCAGCGATCACCGTGCTCGCGAGCGGATTCCTCAACCCCGCCCAGAACAGCGATGGTCCTGCCTTCGGGCTCTGGGCCGCGCTCGCCGGTGGTGGAGCGCTGGTCGAACTACCCTTGCTGCCGAACCCAACAGCACGCGTGCAAGTGATCCACAACAGCGCTGATGCCGCTGCCGCCACCGTAGACGTCTGGCTGAACGACGCGCTGCTCCTTGATGACTTCGCCTTCCGCAACGCATCTCCCTTCGTGGATGCTCCGGCTACCATCGACATCAATGTCGGCATCGCTCCGCCGAACAGCTCCAGCGCCAGCGAGTCCATAGCCACCTTCACCTACAACCTGGATGAGGGCGGCACCTACATCATCACAGCGAACGGAATCGTAAGCCCGACCGGATACACCCCGCCGACGCCGTTCGACCTGTACGTGAAAGCCGATGCGCGTGAAGCCGCCGCCACAACGGGCAATACGGATATCCTCGTGTTCCATGGCTGCACGGACGCACCGACCGTTGATGTGGCGGAGATCGCCGTGGTGAACGCCACGCTCGTCGACGACATTTCCTATGGCGAATACGATGGCTACCTGGAGGTGCCCAACAACGACTACGTGTTGCAGGTGCAGCTTTCGGATGGAACGCCCGTGGTGAGCTATCAAGCTCCGTTGGCCACGCTCGGTCTCACCGATGCGGCCATCACCGTACTCGCGAGCGGCTTCCTCGACCCGTCGCAGAACAGCGATGGTGCTGCCTTCGGACTTTGGGTGGCCCTGTCATCCGGGGGTCCGCTGGTGGAGTTGCCGATCGCCTCTTCCGTCTCAGAGAATGGCAATGCGTTGGCTGGTCTGACCCTTTTCCCGAATCCCGCGCAGGATGAGGTCTTCATCGATCTCGGTCGGCTCAGTGGCGACAGAACCACGGTGACCGTGAATGACGTCGCAGGGCGCCTCGTTCATGCCAGTGTGGTCTCACAACAGGATGATGGCCTGGTCAACATTCCGACCTCCTCGTTCACCAATGGCGTTTACCGGATCACCGTGACGAACACGACCGGCAGTCTCACACTGCCTTTGCAAGTGGCCCATTGACCGACCGCGGACAAAGAGCGGGGCCTCCGTCGCCGGAGGTCCCGCTCCTTTCCGGAACTTTCCACCGCGCTTTGAACGCATACCGATAGGAGCCGAGCCCGAACATGGGTCCCTTCCTCAACCGATTCAGCATCCGCGACCTGGAGAATTTCTCCGGCGTGAAAGCCCACACCATACGCATATGGGAAAGGCGCTACGGGCTGCTTGATCCCGATCGCACGGACACCAACATCCGGACCTACAGTTCGGAGGAGTTGAAGACCATCCTCAACGTCGCCTTCCTGAACCGGCACGGCGTGAAGATCTCCCACATCGCCGCGCTTTCCCGGGCCGAACGCGATCGGCGCGTGAAGGAAGTGGCGGATGACAAGAGCGATCCGGATGTCTCGCTCAATGCGCTGAAACTGGCCATGCTCAGTTATGACGCGGAGCTTTTCGAGCGGACCTCGGATGCTTTCCGCGCACTGGAGGGCTTCCGGGCGTTGGCAGAACGGCTGTACGTACCCCTGCTCGAACACGTGGGCCTGCTCTGGCAGAGCAACAGCATCTGCCCAGCGCAGGAACATTTCGCCAGCAACATGGTGCGGCAGAAACTGGTGGCCGCCATAGACCAGGCCCGTCCGTTGACCCGCCCGGAAGGGAAACTCCATGTGCTCTACCTGCCCGAGAACGAGATCCACGAGATCGGGCTGCTCTATCTGCACTATCGGCTCCGCATCGCAGGGGAGCGGACGGTGTATCTCGGCCAGAGCGTTCCCATGGAGGACCTGGCCCAGGTCGCCGATCAGTTCACTGGTCCCATCACCTTCATTACCGTGCTCACCGCATTCCCGCACAGCGAGGATCTACCGGGATACGTGCAGAAACTCCGCACATCCATGCCGGACGAACGCATCGACCATGTGATCACCGGATCACGGGTAGCTGCGTCGGAAGTGACCCCACCTGCCGGAACCCGCCTGTACCCGAGATTCCGCGACCTGTTGGCGACACTACCCTGACGACCGGGATGTCGTCCGATCCCTAGGCGATCAGGATACTTTCACGCCGCCTGCGATATCACGAGGCAGGCTTTTGTTGGTACGCGCTTTCGCCATCTGTCTTCTGTTGATGGGCTGCGGCCCATCGGTCGAGCAGGTACGCGTTACCGACCGGCACCAACATGCCTCCGCCTTGTTCCAAAGGCGGAACGGCATCAAGGATGGGCCGCTCACGTTGTACTGGCCCGACGGACAGGTACGCGTAAGCGGGCAGTACCGACAGGATCTCCGCGATGGCTGGTGGAGCAGCTTCCATCACGATGGAAAACTCCGTTCGTTGACGCACTATGTGGAGGGGCACAAGGACGGACTGCGGATCTACTGGGACAGCCTGGGGAAGCCCATGCGTTCAGAGGTCTTCTCCATGGGTATACCGCACGGGGCTTTCTATCGCTTTTTCCCGAACGGGCGTCCGGCCCAGCACAGTAACTATTCCAATGGACTGCTGGAAGGCCCCCACGATCAGTGGTATACTGGCGACGGAGCATGCCACTTGAACGGGTGGTTTCACCAAGGAAGGCAAGTGGGCCTTTGGACAGAGTACGATACGCTTGGCCGAATGGTGCGGCAGGCCTACTTGAAGGATGGCGAAGTGGAACGCGCTGTGTGCGGCGAGTGGCGTGAGCATTGAGCCGCGCTTCACGGCAGCACCTTCCCCGGGTTCATGATCCCCTTCGGATCGAACACGCGCTTGAGATCGGCCATCAGGTCAAGCAAGGTCGGGTTGAACGCGATGTCCATGTACGGCCGCTGGACCAGGCCGATGCCGTGCTCGCCACTGAGCGTGCCGCCCAATGAAACGGTGAGTTCGAAGATCTCGCGGATCGCCTTGGGCAGTTCGTTCTCCCAGAACGCGTCGCTGAGGTCACCCTTGATGATGTTCACGTGCAGGTTACCATCTCCCGCATGGCCGTAACACACGCTGCTGAAGCCGTAGCGCGTACCGATGGCCTTCACACCCGCCAGCAGACGAGGTAGTTCGTAGCGCGGCACCACCGTATCCTCCTCCTTGTAAACGCTGTGGGCCTTCACGCTCACGGGTACACTGCGGCGCAGTCGCCACAGGGCATCCTTCTCCGCGCTTGTTTCCGCGAAGAGCGTCTCGCCTGCGCCATGCGCTTCCATCACCCCGAGGATGGTCTCGCATTCGCGCATGAGCACGTCCGCATGGTTGCCGTCCACCTCGATCAGCAGGTAGGCCCCGGGATCCGTGGATAATTGTGTCGGAAGACCGTCCGTGAACCGCATCGTCCAGGCGATGGCGTCGCGCTCCATGAATTCCAGCGCGCTCGGCACGATGCCCGCCCGGAAAACAGCGCTCACTGCCGCGCAGGCCTTGTCCGCATCCGCGAACGGCACGAGCATCAGACGGGTCTCCTTGGGCAGGGGTGAGAGGCGCAATACCGCCCTTGTGATGACCCCGAGCGTACCCTCGCTGCCTACCAGTAGTCGGGTAAGGTCATAGCCCGTGCTGTTCTTCAACGTGTTCGCGCCGGTCCAGACCACATTGCCGTCCGGGAGCACCACTTCGAGGTTCAATACCTGATCCCGTGTAACGCCGTATTTCACGGCCCTCGGCCCGCCGGCGTTCTCGGCGATGTTGCCGCCGATGGTGCAACTGCCTTTGCTGCTCGGGTCGCAAGCGTAGTACAGGCCCTTCGCCGCCACCGCGTCCATGAGCGCCTGGGTGATGACGCCGGGCTCCACGGTCACCTGCAGGTTCCGCTCGTCGATGTGGATGATCCGGTCCATCCGGTCGAGCGCGAGACCCACGCCGCCATGAACGCTCAAAGCCCCCCCGCTCAAGCCCGTTCGTCCGCCTATCGGGGTGACCGCCACTTCATGGAGCGCGCAGAGCTTGATGGTGGCCGCTACCTCAGCGGTGCTTCTGGCCCTGACGACCACATCCGGCGGGAAACACAGATCCTCCGTCTCATCATGGCCGTACCGCTCCCGGTCCTCCCGCCCCATCAGTATGGCATCCGTCGGCAACGCCGCCAACAGGGCGGACAGGAATCCGGGAGGTAGCGGTGCGTTCTCCTTTTCTGGCATCGCAGCGAAATTGAGGGATGCCGTGGCTCAGGACTACACGGCCGGGGCGCACTTTCTCACAAGAGCGGGCCTATATCCCGACGCTTCCATCTATCTTTTCAGGCGTTCCGTCGAGCAGGCATCCGTGAATGGGAAGGAACGTCTCACCGATCAACCTTCCCTTCCATGAAGAAGATCACGACCCTACTGCTTCTTCTCTCCACCCTCACGACCGTCCAGGCGCAGAACATCGGCATCAATGTGAACGGCGCGGCACCTGCGGCGAGCGCCTTGTTGGACATCGATGGGGCCGCCCTGCCCGCTGCCGGCAAACGCGGACTGCTGATTCCCCGTATGGCGCTTACGGCGACCAACGTGGCCGCTCCCGTGGTGGCACCGGCCACTTCGTTGTTCATCTACAACACGGCCACAGCGGGCGTAGCCCCGACCAATGTGACACCCGGCTTCTACTTCTGGGACGGTGCCGCATGGGTGCGCTTCGGAACGGGAACCACGGATTGGACCCTGTTGGGTAACGCGGGCACCAACCCCGCCACCAACTTCCTGGGCACCACTGACCTTCAGGACCTGGTGGTGCGCACCAACAACGCCGAACGTCTACGGGTGCTGGCCGCTAACGGGCGTGTCGGTGTAGGGATAACCACCCCGACGACCTTGTTGGAAGTGAACAGCGGTGCGGTCTTGGACGCGATCTACGGCCACAGCACGGCAGTGGGCGGTTACTTGGGAAGAGAAACCAACATCACCATCGGTACCCCGCCCCAGACCCTCGCAGGCGCGGGCGTGTACGCAAGCAATCCCGCCGCAGGGTACACCTCCGCCTTCGCCCAATCCACCGGTGCGGCCACCGTAGCCGCGAACATCAACTACAGCGATGTCTGGATAGCCCAGTACAATTACGTCCAGAACAACACGGCCGGCTTCAATCCGCCCGGGACATACTCGCAACTGAACGTGACCAGTGCAGCCCTCGGAGGACTGCAAAGCGCTTACCGGGGGTACAGTGATCGGGGTACGGTCGCCGGTAACATCGGATGGACCTTGGGCGGCCAGTTCATCGGCAACTCCCAGAACCAGGACGCCATCGGGGTTTGGGGTACCGCCATTTCCAACTCCGCCATCGAACGGACCGGCGGCTACTTCGAGTCCGATCAGTACGGCGCGCCTTTCAACTACCAGTACGCGTGGGTGGGCGGCGTAGTGGCTGGTGTGAACCGGAAGATCACCGGCACCGGAACCGTCGCCGAGATCGTGCCCACCCAGAACCATGGCCGCATCACCATGATCTGCCCGGAATCACCGGAGTACTGGTATCAGGATTATGGCTCGGCGCAACTGGTGAACGGTACCGCCCATGTGGACTTGGACCCGATCCTGGCCGACATCATCATGGTGGATGAAGCGCACCCGGTCCGTGTGTTCTGTACCCCGGTCGATATGCCGTACTTCAACGGGATCACCGTCACCAACAGGACGGCCACAGGGTTCGATCTGGTGGAACTGAACGGCGGCGACCACTCCGGAACGGTGGATTACCAGTTGACGGCCAAGCCCAAGACGAACTTCGGGGAAGGCCGCTTCCCGCAAGCGCCCGGTCCGGCCTGGCTCAAGCCTGAATTCGAACCCGCCTCGGCAAAAGCGGCCAACCAACCCGCGACACGTCAACTCTTCCATTGGCCATCCGATTGGGAGGTCTATGGCTATGATGTTGAAAAAGCAACGCCCATCGGGGGCACTGTGATGGCGGGCGAGCACAAGGGGATGATCAAGGTGGCCGAAGGTGTTTTCCGGCAAGGCATGCCGGCCACCAGACCCGAGTAGCCAGCATGTTCAAGAGCGGTCGGCGCCTGAAGAGCCCCACTCCCGCTCCCTATGGCATCGGTACCATCGCTGGTGTTCCCATACTGTCCAACGTATATAACAGAGGTGACCGGAAAATACTCGCCGGCGTGATCACTTCCTGATCCGCTGGGAAGGCGTCACCGAAGCGTTCCTTCAGCACGCGCCGCGCCTCCGCCCCACTGAAATCCATGTCCCCGAAACGCTCCACCGTGCCCACCCGCAGGCCCGCACCCCGTTCGTAGATCTTCCATACGAGTTCGCTGCAATAAATGCGCTCCTCATCCATGTTGAACCAGATGTCGTAGGGCCTGCCCATCTCCTTCTCCCCCTCCGCCTTCATGGCCGCCAGGTGCTCTGCCGAGAGAGGTGCTGCGTCCTTCAGTCGCTTGACCACCGCATGACCGTTCACCCCATGCTTGACCCAATCGCGATACGGGGTCTTGAGCACCGGGCCCACTGCTTCCCAGACCATGGGCCGGCCGCCTTCCAGGAAAACGATGCCGCAGTGGGTATAGGGCGAACGGGTCGCCTGGGCGATCGCTGCACACTGCATGCTCCCGCTGTACTGGAAGACGATGTCCCCATCGCGCAGCGTTGTGGCAGGATCCGCACGTTTATTCTGTTCCCCCGGAAGCTTCCAAGCGAGCAGCACGAAGCCGAACGCGGTGATCAGGGACAGGAGGGCGACGGCCAGGAACGGGCGGGGAATGGTTCTCATGTCGATCAGGTGAACGCAAGTTGCCGCAAGATCCTTGCCCGCGCACGGCGCGTGACTTTCCTTCGCCACCTGACCGATGATCGTTCACGACCCCCACGAATGGATCCGCCCGGTGCTGGACACGCACCGCAGCGTGAGCTTCCGCAAGTCCCTGGTTCCGATGCTCGTGATCGGTCTGGTCACGGCCACGATCGTTTTCGCGGAAGTACGCTGGCTGCGGTTGCCGGAGAACCATCCGCTGAAGAACACCACCGTGGTGCACTCATTGCTGGGTTTCGCCATCAGCATGTTGCTGGTGTTCCGCACCAATACGGCTTATGACCGGTGGTGGGAAGGGCGCAAGCTCTGGGGCTCACTGGTGAATACGAGCCGGAACCTGGCCATCAAAGCCGCCATCTTCCTGCGTCCCGAGGATGCGGAAGGCCGCACGCTCTTCGCCAAACTGATCACGCTCTTCGCCAAGGAGCTCCGCGACCACCTGCTGCGTGAGCAGACACGGCTTGAGCTGGACGACAACCCCCATCCGGAACTCCCACCGATAGACCGTGACAAACATGTGCCCGCACAGGTGGTACATGCCATGCAACAACGCGTGCAACGGCTCTACCGTGAGCAGGCCATCAGCGGCGAACAACTCATCATCCTGAACACGGACATCAACGCGTTCCTGGACATCTGCGGCGCCTGCGAGCGCATCAAGAACACACCCATCCCCTTCTCCTATTCCAGCTTCATCAAGAAATTCATCGTCCTCTACACGATCACGCTGCCCATGGGATTCGCCTTCAGCCTTGGCTGGTGGGCGGTGCCGGCCGTGATGTTCATCTTCTACGTGCTGGCCAGTCTGGAGCTGATCGCCGAGGAGATCG
>CAZYPC010000065.1:0-26276 GCA_964649165.1 uncultured Chryseobacterium sp. | reverse complement strand
ACGCCATCCTCATCGTGGACCGCACCAACCAGCTGAAGGCCGAGGGCATGCACTACGTGGAAGCGCTGGTGGAGGCCGGCCGTACCCGCCTACGTCCTATCCTAATGACCACCATCGCCATGGTCTTCGGCATGCTGCCCATCGCACTGGCCACCGGCACGGGCAGCGAATGGAAGAACGGCCTGGCCTGGGTCATCATCGGCGGCCTCACCAGCAGCATGCTGCTGACCGTGTACCTGGTGCCGGTAATGTACTACGCCGTGGATGCGATGAAAGACCGGTTCCATTCCTGGTGGGTCGCGAGAACGACCCGCACCGTGGAGCATATGAACTGACCGCCACCAGCGCCATTCCCCGGCTGAAGCGCGTGTTCGTGGAGACCAGCCTCACGCACCGCACGCTGGGGCCCGTGACACAGGCCGGGTTGGTGAACAACCTGAACGATGGCATGCTGTGGGGCCTGCTGCCCGTGCTGCTGCTGAACGAGGGCCTCGGCCCCGAGCGCATCGGCCTCATCGCCGCCGTGTACCCCGCCGTGTGGGGCCTGGGCCAGCTCTTCACCGGCAAGCTGGCCGTTGTGGTGAACCGCCGCTCCCTGCTCATCATCGGCATGGTGCTGCAAGGCGTGGCCATCCTCGGCCTGCCCTTCGTGCATGCACAAGGTGCTTACATCGCGCTCAGCGCCACGCTGGGCCTGGGCACGGCGCTGGTCTACCCCACCTTCCTCGCCGTGTTGGCCGCGCATACGCATCCGCAGCAGCGCAGCGAGGCCGTGGGCGTGTTCCGCCTGTGGCGCGACCT
Source organism: uncultured Chryseobacterium sp. (assembly GCA_964649165.1). Taxonomy (GTDB): domain Bacteria; phylum Bacteroidota; class Bacteroidia; order Flavobacteriales_F; family PHOS-HE28; genus PHOS-HE28. The sequence goes on along the minus strand of CAZYPC010000065.1, from coordinate 25,475 downwards.
GGGCTATGCCATCGGCGCGCTGCTAACCGGCCTCATCGCCGATCGCTTCGGCATCACGGCTTCGATCCTCGCCATCGGGGCGGTGACGGTCTTGAGCGGCGTAGTGGTATGGCTGCGTATGCCCAGCGAACGTGAGTGCCTGGAACCCGAGGACCTCAAGCCGCTGCTCGGCCGATCCGATGTGCGGGTGGTAGATGTGCGCAGCCCGGAGGAGTTCGCGACCGGCCATCTGCCGCAGGCCGTCAACATCCCGCTGGACCGCTTGCTGGAGCAGGCACGCCGCTGGTCGAAGCGACAGCGCATCGTAACGGTCTGCGCGAAAGGCGGTGGACGCAGCGCGCAGGCGGCACAGGTGCTGCGCGATATGGGTTTTGGGAGGACGTGGTGGTTGTGCGGGGGGACGTTTGGTTGGTCATGAGCACCTTTGCCCTGATGCTTCGCTTGCCAATGTTCAGCGCGCTCCTCTTCGCAACGATCGCGTGCTCCGCACAGAACGGACCGGTGGTTGCCACCGGCGCCATGCGCAACACCATGTTCAACGGGCAACTCGCTGGGCTGATCCAACTCGACAGCATCGCGAAGCCGGGCGTCTACGGCATCGGTCCGCTGGCATACCTGCGTGGAGAGATCCTGCTCCTCGATGGTCATGTGTACGTTTCAGAAACGACCCCGGAAAGCGACATGAAGGTGGGGCAACAAGCCCTAGCAAGCGCACCCTTCTTCGTGCACCAGCATGTGGAACACTGGACCACCGTGGCCCTACCCGATAGCGTTGTCGACCTCTCGTCGCTCGATGCCTTCCTCACCGCACGGTTCGCGCCCATCGGTGAGCCGTTCGCGTTCCGCATCTCCGGCGTGGTCGCTTCCGTGGATGTCCACATCGTGGATTTGCCGTTGGGAACGGTGGTGAACGGTCCGGACGATGCGCACCGACACAACAAGCACTATCAGCTGAAAGGTCGCTCCATGGACCTGATCGGCTTCTTCTCCACGAAACACAAGGCCGTCTTCACGCACCACGACACGAACATCCACGTACACGCGATCACCGCTGAGCGCGACTGGATGGGGCATGTGGAACAGATGCGTATCGACCCGAAGCAGGTCTCGCTCTCCGTCGCCATCGACTAGACTGCCGAGAAGACAAAGCCCCGGCCTTCCGACCGGGGCTTCATCTTCACGTCCCTATCCGATCAAAGCAGCGTCGTCGGGCACACGTACTCCGTGACCTTCACACCGGTCTTCTTGATGCCGCTGAAGCCGCTCTCAACATCCACGAAGTTGTCCCAGCCGCGCGCCTTCAGGATGCTGGCGGCGATCATGCTGCGGTAGCCACCGGCACAATGCAGGATGAAGGGCTTGTCCTTCGGGAACTCGGCCAAGTGGTCGTTGATCCTGTTCAGCGGAACGTTGATCGCGCCCTCCACATGCTCGCTGTCGAACTCGCTTTTCTTGCGAACATCGAACACGTGCGGTTGGGTCGCGTATCGCTTCGCGAATTCATCAGCGCTGATGCGCGATACCGTGTCCACTTCCTTGCCGGCAGCCTTCCATGCCTCGAAGCCACCATCGAGATAGCCGATGGTATTGTCGTAGCCCACGCGGCTCAGGCGGATGATGCTCTCCTCTTCCTTGCCGGGCTCCGTCACCAAGAGGATCTCTTGCTTGATATCGGTGATCATTTCACCTACCCACATGGCGAAGTTGCTGTCCAGTCCGATGTTGATGCTGTTGGGGATGAAGCTCTTGGCGAATACGGCCGCTGGGCGCGTATCCAGCACAAGCGGACGTTCATCATTGGCAACCACTTCGAACCCATGCGGAGTGAGTGCCCGCTTGCCGCGCGCCATCACCGTGTCCAGGGGCTCATAGCCCTTGATGTTCATGAGCACGTTCTTCGGGAAGTACCCTGGCGGCGGTGTGAGACCTGTCAGGACCGCCTTGATGAACTCCTCCTTCGTGAGCTCCGGGTCAAGCGCGTAGTTCACCTGCTTCTGGTGTCCCAGCGTGTCGGTCGTCTCCTTGCTCATCATCTTGCCGCAAGCGCTGCCGGCGCCGTGGTTCGGGTACACGATCAGATCGTCGCTCAGCGGCATGATCCTCTTGCGCAACGAATCGAACAGGTGTCCGGCTAGGATCTCTTCGGTAAGGTCCGCGATCACGTGCTGCGCGAGGTCGGGCCGACCCACATCACCGATGAAGAGCGTATCGCCCGTGATGATGCCATGCTCCTTTCCGTTCTCATCGATCACCATATAGGTCGTACTCTCCATGGTGTGGCCCGGCGTATGGATCACTCTCACCTTGGCCTTGCCCACGTTGAATACTTCACCATCGGTCGCCACATGAGCATCGAAGCCGGGCTTCGCGGTCGGTCCGTACACGATGGTCGCGCCGGTCTTCTTCGCCAGGTCCAAGTGGCCGCTCACGAAGTCCGCATGGAAGTGCGTCTCGAAGACGTACTTGATCGTCGCCTTGTCGGCCGTGGCGCGATCGATGTAGGGTTGCACTTCGCGCAGCGGGTCGAAAATGGCCGCTTCGCCGTCGCTCTCCAGGTAGTAGGCCGCATGGGCGATGCACCCGGTGTAGATCTGCTTGATGGTCATGGTTGGTTCGTTTTGTGACCTGTCCCGGTCCTGTTCAATGCAAAAGTCCCATCACGAGCGTGCGTCGTTCGTGAGGATCGTCAGCTATCGGGCATTGTGTAACGATCATCACTGCCGGAAGCAGCGAAGGCCCCCTAAGGAGCCTTCACCACACGCCGGAGGGCTCACCACCTAGGCCGGCTCCAGCACCTTTTTCGCGAGGTAGAAATCGACGAGTTCGATGCCCTTCTCATTCAGGCGCGCATCGAGATCCTTCAGCGTCTTGGGCGGTGGAACGATCACCTTGTCACCCTTCTTCCAATTCAACGGCATGGCGCATCCGTTGGCATCCGCCGTTTGCATGGCTTCCAGAACGCGCATGATCTCGTCCATGTTCCGGCCCACGTTCAACGGGTAATACATCACGAGGCGGATGATGCCCTTGGGGTCGATGAAGAACACGGCGCGCACGGCGGCGGTATTGCTCGTGTTCTCGTGCAGCATGCCGTAAAGCTTCGCCACCTTCATGTCGATGTCCGCGATGATCGGGAAGTCCATGTACACGCCGGTCTTCTCCCGCACGGCCTGCACCCAGGCAACGTGGCTATGGATGCTATCAATGCTCTCACCGATGAGTTTCGTGTTGCGCGCCGCGAACCATTCCTTGTTCTGTGCGAAGCCGCTGAGCTCGGTTGTGCACACGGGCGTGAAGTCCGCAGGGTGCGAGAACAGGATGGCCCAGCTGCCTTTGATGTACTCGCTGAACTTGAGCGGGCCGTGCGTGGTGTTGGCCTCGAAATCGGGTGCGTGGTCGCCGATGCGGGGCATCATACTTGTGTTTACCATGATGGTCTTCCGTTGTTCACTTGTTCCGCAAAGGGAACACATCCAGCGTCACATGTCAGTGACGGTTGTCACGCACGGCGATCGGGCAGGATCAGCGTATGAAACGGGCAACGACGTTCCGCGATGCCATGCGGACCTCGATGGTATATGTCCCTTCCGCCCAACCGCGCAGGTCGATCCCGAACACCGCTCCCTTTCCACAGGGCTGATCGGCCGCTGCCAGAACCACTCGGCCTATGCTGTCCATCACACGCACCCCCATCCGTTGTTCAATGAGGTCATCGAGCGCGACCGACAAGCGGTCCCCTTCGCGAACGAGTCGCAGCCCCGGTCCAGCATGCACAGCATCGGGCAGCGATGCCGGTGCACTTACCAGCATGGCCCGTAAGATCCGCGAAGAGGCCTGACTTTCCGCCCCCGTATTGATGAAGAAGATGTTCGCCGCCGTGCTCTCGATACCGCCGACGATGTGCCCAAGCACCACGGTATCCCCGACGAATTCATGCTCGAACAGGATCCCGCTCATGTTCTGCGGTGTTCCTGGCCAAGGGATGAACTCCGCGCTGGCTCCAAGCAATGCCGGCATCGATCCGACCATGGCCTCGGTCAATTCGCCCGTGCTGTCGCGTTGCACCGCGCTGATCGTGTTCACGAACGGCACGTTCATGTCATCCATCAATACACCTTCCGTATCGAAGTGGTATCGGGCCATTCCGCCGAAGAACAGCGAACGCATCCGACCCGGACCCGCGTGGTACAGGCCTACGTGCGCGGTGTGGTATTGGTTGAGCAGTTGCTCGAAGCCCGGCACCACGGTGATCGACGTGTCGCGGATATCGACCGTATTGAGCCAGGGGACGTCCTCCGCGTACTGGAAAACACCGCTGAACACGGTGAGTCCCTCCGAGCCATCGGAGAAGATCTGCGGCAGCATGTTGTAGTCACGACGGTGGAGGTTCACAGTATCCACATGCTCCCAGTAGTCCTCGATGGAAAGTTCAACACCATCGTCAGCGATATCGAACCGTCGCACCGCGTTCGTGTACTCCTGGATGAATCCAGGTCCGAAGTCCGGTCCTTGCGGATTGTAGCGCCCGATGAAGCGCTGCCCGCCCACGAGGTGGAAGCGATCATTGATGAGCCGCAACTGCCCGCCTGTGACCTCCATGCGATCATCCGTGATCTGACGGAACCAGGGCGAGATGGGCCCGCCGGTCTGGATGGCGTCCATCACCCCGGCGAGGTCGATCGCCGCAAGGTTCGGATAGGTGATGTGGTCGGACGCGGTAACGGAGTAGCCGTAACCACCGATGCAGTACAAGGTACCTTCGCGCTGGTCGAATTCCATGTTGGTGCTCTGCAGCTGCTCGAGCAGTGACTGTGGGAGCGCATCGAGCGTTGCGGACCAGACCTCATGCGTCAGCGGATCGACAACGTAGGCGGAGAGGTTATTGCCCGAGGAAAGGAAGGCGAAAGGCGGCTGCCTCCGGTGCAGACCATCCGTGCGGCCGCCGATCAGGAACCACCGGCCATCGTGCGTGCCCCAAGCGAAGGACTGCAAGGCCGGCATACCAGGAACGGATATCTCTTCCAACACCAGTTGCCGCTCGCCGAAATACTGGGGGAGCGCCGTTGATGGAAGAGAAAAAGCGAGAGCGACGATGTGATGACGCATCGGTTGTTGTTGGTTGGTCCGGGATCACCCTTGGGCCCGCCCGCGCAAGATGAGGTTCCAATACATGCGCGGCAGCACTTCACGCTTCAGCATGTACATGCTCCAGCGCTCCTTGCTCTGGTCGATCGGGAAGGTCTCCTGCGGCTTGTTGTCGTAGTCGAATTCCGCGAGCACGAGCTTGCCGTAGCCGGTGACCAGCGGGCACGATGTGTAGCCGTTGTAATCAGCGTGCAGCGGTTTCCCCGACATGGCGTCCAGGATGTTCGCGACCACGGTTGGCGTCTGCTTGCGGATGGCCGCACCGGTCTTCGAGGTGGGCAACCCGGCAGCATCGCCGATGCTCCAGATGTTCTTGTACTTCACATGCTGCAGACTGTGCTTGTCCACATCCACCCATCCCGCCGCGTTGGCCAATGGGCTCTTCTTGATGAAATCGGGCGCGCTCTGCGGCGGGGTCACATGGATCATATCGTAGTCCACCCATTGCTCCACATCCTTGTTCTTCTCACCGAACCCGACGAAGCGGGCGCGCTTGTTCGGGCCATCGATCTCCTCCAACCTCCAGAAGAAGTTGAGGTGGATGCCACCGCGCTCCACCACCTTCAGCAGGGTCTTCTCATAGCGCGGCACGGCGAACAGCTTCGTACCTCCGCTCCAGTACTGGATGTCCACGTTCTTCAGGTCGCCGGTCTTGCGCCAGTGGTCGGCGGCCAGGTACATGATCTTGTGCGGTGCACCGCCGCACTTCACCGGTGTGTGCGGGTTGTGGAAGATGGCTCTACCTTGCTTCAGGCCCTTGATGAGTTCCCAGGTGTAGGGTGCATGCTGGAAGCTGTAGTTGGAACTGACGCCGTTCTTGCCGAGCGCTTCAGGCAGGCCCTTCACCGCTGACCAGTCCAGCTGTATGCCCGGGCACACGAGCAGGTGGTCGTAGCCGATCACAGTGCCATCGGCCAGCGTCACCGTGTTCGCCTCGGGTTGAAAGGAGGCCACGCTGCCCTTGATCCACTCCGCTCCTTCGGGAATGAAGTCCTCCTCATTGCGCTCCGTATCCTTGATGTTGAAGGCACCACCACCGACCAGCGTCCATGCCGGTTGGTAGTAATGTTTGGCGGAAGGCTCAACGATGCCGACCGAGGTCTTCGGCGACTTGAGCAGCAAATGGGCGGCGGCGGAAAGACCGGCGTTGCCGCCACCGATCACGAGGAGTCGGAAATGTTGGGCCATGGGCGGGCGGATTCGGACCGCCAACGTATCGTAGCCCGCTCACCCCGATGGTGAGGATCATCACGAACCGGCCTGCTCAAGCACAAGAAGCGGATATCGTGCGTTCAAGGCGAGTTCCTTGCTGGTACTCGGGTCGAACAAGCGGGCGAACACGCCTATATGCCGGTGCAGTACGGCGATCATATCAGCATGTTGATGTTCCGCAAGACGCTCGAGGCTGTCAACGGGCCCATGTCCATGCGCGGTCATGAACGAATGCGACACGTCCTTCAACGCTTGTTCGTAGATGCCATTGCTCCAATGGGGCGCTCCTTCGCGAACCTCCTGGTCATAGTGCGCCACGAGCACGCCGGCCTTTGAACGAAGCGCGATAGTGCGCAGCATGGACAGGTCACGGGCGCGGACGTCCTCGTAATCATCCGCGAGCAGGATCCTCCGTGGTGACAGGATAGCGGCGCCGGCGGGCACCACGAGTACGGGCACGCTGGAGCGCTTGATCACATCCACCGAATTGCTACCGAAGAACGATGCACCTCGGCCCTCCCGGCCCATGACGATGAGATCGACACCATTGTCCTTGACCTTGTCTTCCACGAGCGGGGCCAATGGACCGTAGATGAGCTCATGCTCAACGCCCTCCGCGCCGGTGGTACGGACGAACCGGTCCATGAACTCCACGAGCCGGGTATCCGCTTCCTTGATCAGGCTTGGCATGCTCATGGCCAGGGCTGGATCCATCACCGGCGTATCGGCATACGCGTGCAAAAGGGAATAACGATTGCCGGTGCGGCCGAAGAGCTGGACGGCATAGGCCGCAGCGTGCAACGCGGCATCACTGAAGTCGGTGGGAAGCAGGATATAGGCCATGGGAGTGCGGTCAGGTTTCCATCAATGTTACACCCAAGCCGGGGGAACGATATGACGAAAGTCGATCAAGAGCATGGCGGTCGTCATTCCGTTGGGCACGGCTTGAAGATACGTTCGCCCCAGCATCAACCCTCTCACCGCACCTCAATACCTCGAGCCATGAACCTGATCAAGCGTCAGCCCGATTTCTTCGACAGCGACCTGCTGGACCTGCCCGCCCGCATGCTGGGTACGAGCTTCTTCCGCGACCGTGAATTCCCCTTGGTGAATATCCGCAACCTGGACAAGGAGTTCAAGGTGGAACTCGCTGTGCCTGGCTACAGCAAGGAGAACCTGAAGGTGGAAGTGTCCGACGGCATTCTTACCGTGAGCAGTGAGCAGAAGATGGAGAAGGAGAGCGCACAGGACGGTTGGAAACGCAGGGAGTTCAGCTACAACAGCTTCTCCCGGAGCTTCCAATTGCCCGATAACGCCGATCCCGAAAGCGTGAAGGCCAGCTTCACCGACGGCGTGCTTCACCTGGCCATCACCAAGAAGAACCCTGAGACAAGTCCCGTTCGAGCGAAAGCCATCGCCATCAAGTAGATGAGCTGGGTACGCGACCGGCACAAGCAGGAAGCGGAGGAGCGCAACCGATTGCGCTCCTCCGTGCTTTTGTCCGTTGGTGCCCTTACCACCCTGGTCCTGATCGGCACCGTGGTGATGCGCTGGATCGAAGGCTGGAGTTGGATCGCTTCGTTCTATTTCAGCGTGACCACCTTGACGACCGTCGGTTACGGTGATCTTTACCCCACACACGAGATCTCGCGGTTGTTCGTTGCGCTTTACGTGATCGCGGGAGTCACCACCGCCTTGAGCGCCATGACCGTTGTGGGCAGGAATTACCTGGAATTCATCGAGCGTCGCCTGATGCGCGATCGCTGGCGGATGCGACGGTCACACCATCACGCGCACCATTCGCATGGAACGCACCATGATCAGTCTTCGCCATGAAGGCGGCCGATGGCGCAACTCATGTAGGACCTCACCTTCTCCACGGTCCCGCCCATCCCCGCTTCAGGATAGCCCAGGCGATGCAGCAATGCCAGGAGTTGGCCTTGGTCCGTGGAACCATCATGCTCGAACCGGACGGTTCCCGCCTCGGGGTCGACCCACACGCCGGTAACCCCGGGGAGTTCCTGTACGCGATGCCTGATGGTACTGGCGCATCCGCCACACTTCAGGTTGTCCACATGGATGGTACGTGAAGGCATGCTGCTCGGGTTGTTGGCACAAAGCGAACGTTTCGAAGCGGCTGTGTAAATGATCAGACTCCAGCGCCCAGTTGACGAACGTCAGGAACCAGCCTTGTGGGCCCCGGTAGGTTTGCCCCCAGCACGACCGCGCGAGGGAGCCATGACCACAACGCCCATCACCACCATCCGGGAGCTGGTGCAGGAACTCCTTCGCCACCGCGAAATGTCAGCGTATGCCGGGATCCTCGCCCGATACGCCGTGCCCAGCCATGATCTGGAGCCCTACTTCCGGTGGAATTCGCGGCACTACACCCGCACATGCGTGCAACGGAACGACGACTTCGAACTGCTGGTGATCTGCTACGAACCCGGGCAGTGCACGAGCATCCATGACTTCAACAGCCAGACCGCATGGGTCCACCCGGTATTGGGTGAAGTGGTGGAAGAACGCTTCGCACTGGAACCCACCGGACAGCTCCGGCCCGCCGGCGAAACGCATTTGCATCCTGGCGACATGGACCGTTTCACCAATGGCAGTTCCATCCACCGCTTCACAAACCGGGGGCCGGACCGGGCGGTCACCCTGAACCTCTATGCCCGACCGATGAGCCAGTGGCGGGTGTACGATGAGCGAACAGGCAACATCAGCGTCTCGCCGGCAGGCCCCCCAAGATGAGGCCATCCGATAACTTTCCGCGCATGGCGGAACGGACGAACGGACTGGGCGATGTGGACGTGGCACGCGTGTGCGAATTGCTGTTCACCACGGCGGAGGAAGGGCTGGTGGTGGTGGATGGTAAGGGAAGCATCCTGATGCACAACCCGCGCATGGCAACGATGTTCGGTTACGCTGCCGGGGCGTTGAACGACCTGACGATCGAAGACCTGCTCCCCGAGGCCGCACGTGCGCGCCATGTGCATCATCGTGCCGCATACGAGCAGAAGCCTGTGCAGCGCAGCATGGGCCGCGGCATGGACCTCTGGGGCCGGCGCCAGGATGGCAGCGTGTTCCCGGTGGAAGTGAGCCTGAACCACTTCACGGTGGACGACAAGCACTATGTGATGGGACTGGTAACGGACATCACATTGAGGCACAAGGCCGAAGAGGAGCTGCAACGCAGCAACCAGGAACTGGAGGACCGGGTGGAACAGCGCACCGCCGAACTGCGCGAAGCCGAACACAGCGTGCGTGAAGCCCTCGAGAAAGAGCGCGAACTGCACGCACTGAAGAGCCGGTTCGTGGCGATGGCCAGCCACGAGTTCCGCACACCGCTCAGCACCATCATGGGCAGCGTGGACCTGATAGGCCGCTACGCCGGCGGCGACGAGAAGGTGGAGAAGCACGTCTCGCGCATACGCACGAAGGTGCGTGAACTCACCGCGATGCTGAACGAATTCCTGTCGCTGGAACGGATCGAGCAGGGCCACGTGCAGGCGTCCCCCGTCGAGTTCGACATCGTATACCAGTGCATCGAGCAGCTCGAGGAACTGCGCGGGCTGGCCAAGTCCGGGCAGTCCATCGACTACGATCACGGAGGCGAGGAACGCAGTCTGACCACGGATCGCCAGATGCTCGGCCACGTGATCACCAACCTGGTGACGAACGCGCTGAAGTACTCGCCGGAGCATACGCGGATCGCCTTGCGCACCAGCATCGCGAACGGTCGCTTGTCCATCACCGTGGAAGACCACGGCATGGGCATACCGATAGAGGACCAACAGCACCTCTTCGAGCGTTTTTTCCGCGGAAGCAACGTGATGACCATCCAGGGCACGGGCCTCGGATTGAACATCGTGAAACGCTACCTGGACCTCCTCGGCGGCGACATCACGTTCACCAGTGCACCCGGCCGCACGGTGTTCCGTGTGGACATGCCTCAACGACTCCCCAACGCACCTGCATCATGAAGACCATCCTGCTCATCGAGGACGACGCGGACATGCGCGATAACACGGCAGAGATCCTGGAGCTCGCCAGTTACCGCGTGCTGAAGGCCGAGAACGGCCGGCGAGGCGTTGACATCGCGCGCAAGGAGAAGCCGGATCTGGTGTTGTGCGACATCATGATGCCCGAGCTGGACGGCTATAGCGTGCTGCACATGCTCGGTCGCGATCCGGCCACGGCCGAAGTACCGTTCATCTTCCTCAGCGCGAAGGCCGAACGCGGCGATGTACGCAAAGGCATGGAACTCGGCGCGGACGACTATCTCACCAAGCCGTTCGAGGAAAGCGAACTACTGAACGCCATCGAAGGCAGGTTGAAGCGAAGTGAACTCTTCCGCAAGGGCTTCGACAACGGCTTCGAGGGCTTCGGCAGGTTCATGGACCAGGCGCGCGGCATAGAAGCCTTGAAGGGCCTGAGCATGGACCGCAAGACACGGAAGGTCATGGCCAAGGAGGTGCTCTTCCATGAAGGCGATGACCTGCGGAGCGTGCCATACCTGGTGAAAGGCAAGGCGCGCACGTTCAAGATCAACAACGACGGGAAGGAGTTCGTCACCGGCCTGCACACAGCGGGCGATCTGATCGGCTACATGGGTCTTCTGGAGAACGGCCATGCGCTGGAGACCGCCGAGGCTTTGGAAGAGTGCGAGGTCGCCTCGGTGCCGCGCGAGGATCTGCTGGCGCTGCTCTACAAGGACCGCGATGTGAGCATCCGATTCATCAAGATGCTCGCGCACGACGTGAAGGAGAAGGAACAGCACTTGTTGCAGCTGGCCTACGCGAGCGTGCGGCAGCGGGTGGCGCAGGCGATACTGCGCGTACATGAACGCTACGCGGCGAACGGCCAGGGGCTGGGAGTGAAGATCAGCCGCGAGGACCTGGCCAGCATCGTGGGCACGGCGACGGAATCACTGATCCGGTGCATCACGGACCTCAAAGAGGACGGGCTGATCGCCAGCGAAGGCCGAGATATACGCATCGTGGACAAGTCGCGTTTGGAGCGTGTCGCCTCCTTGTAGACCTTGCGACCATGGAACGCAAGTTCATCACAGGCATCGTTGTTGTGCTTGCGGTCGCACAGTTCATCCAACCGGACCGCAGCGCGCCAGTGCCTGATGCGAACACGGACATGCTGGCCATGACCAACGCACCAGAACACATCCGCAAGCTGGTGCGCGGCGCATGCTACGACTGCCACAGCTACGAGACCCGATACCCGTTCTACAGCTACATCACGCCCGTGAATCTCTGGATGCAGGATCATGTGAGCGAAGCGCGTGAAGAATTGAACTTCTCGCGGTGGGACCTGTCAGCAGGCTCGGAAGCCGCAGGCGAAAGCGGCGAAGAGGTCGCCGAGGGTGAGATGCCCTTATCGAGCTACACCTGGCTCCATGAGGCCGCGCGCCTCACTACCGCCGATCGCGAGGCGCTGGCAGCTTGGTTCAATGCGACCGTGGGCGGGCATAGTACCCACAGGACCACCGACGAAATGGAACATGGTCATGAGGATTGACCCGCCGAGGCTCCCTGCCCCGTAGGTTGGCGGCATGGAACCGGCGGTACTGTCCTTCTTCGTTCTGCTCCTCGCGGCGGAGGTCCTTGGCACGATCGGTGGCTTCGGTTCTTCCATGCTGGTGATGCCGCTGGCAGGACTGTTCATGCAGTTCGATCAAGCTCTGGGGCTCACAGCGTTGTTCCATGTGTTCAGTAACGGAGCCAAAATGGTGCTTTTCCGCAAGGGTGTTTCGTGGCACCTTCTGCTCTGGCTCGGCATTCCAGCGGTCATCGCGGTGATCGTGGGCGCTCGGCTCACGGTGTTCATGGATGAACACGTCATGGGCCTCGTACTCGGGTCGTTGCTTGTCGTCATGGGCGTCGGACTGTTGTGGAAGTCGCAGTGGCGACTGGGGCCGACGAAAGGGAATGCGCTCGCAGGCGGCGCGGTCAGCGGGTTCATCGCCGGCATCGCGGGTACGGGCGGCGCGGTCCGCGGCATCACACTGGCCGCGTTCGATCTGGAGAAGATGGTGTTCGTGAGCACCAGCGCGTGGATCGACATGGGCGTGGACCTGAGCCGCAGCGTGGTATATGCGTCGCAGGGCTTCATCAACGCGCATGTGCTCACCTTCCTGCCGGCCATGGCCGTGGCGAGCGTGATCGGCTCCTGGCTGGGCCGGTGGGTACTGGAGCGTATCAGCCAGTCCTTCTTCCGGTCCATCGTGCTCGGACTGGTCGTAGCGATGGGTCTCATCACGCTCTGGCAGGCCTGGAGCGGATGGCGACAATGATCGCCCCCCAACCTTATCGTATTGTATCATCCCTGGACATATACGTTCCATTTCGGGATACCATGGCCCAGTAACGCTCAACGAACGCGTCGGAGCGGAAAAGCCCATGCGCGAGCGGGATGCTGCGGGTGCCATCACGGAACCGTTGGGGCCGCGTCACGGGCTCTGGAGATCGGTGGCGAACTTTCGGCCCTGGCCTGTGCCCATCATCATGAACATCGAACGGATCAACACCGACTACCTGGCACAAGGTGCCTGCTGCATCGCAAGCGATGGCGAGGCCCCATCATCGACCCGTTGGACGAGAAACTCCCTCATTGATCGCTCATGGTCCTGACACTCGGCGTGGTCATCGGCGCGGCCTTCGTGCTTCTGTGGTGGCACACCATCACAGACGCGCTCCGAACGCTGCTCGAAGTGAACGGTCGGTCCTTTGATACCCGGGCATCCAGGCGTTCGACGCTGGCCGTCTGGACCACGGTGATCGTGGTGGTCGGTATTCTTCTGTTCCCTCGTTCTGTACTGGATGTGCCGGTGGTCGCTACCGTTCCGCCACCGCCGGTTACCGCGCGCTACACGACCGACAGCCTCTGGTACGGTCCGGATACCGCGTCCATCGCCGGGCTTGAAGCGGCGAAGGGGGCGCTCGTGCGCTACGGTCGCGACCTTGTCGCGAATACGGCCTTCTACCTCGGACCGAAGGGCAGCGTGGACCATCGCACCAACGGGATGAACTGCCAGAACTGCCACCTGGATGCGGGAACGAAGCCCTGGGGCAACAACTACGGCGCGGTGTGGAGCACGTACCCGAAATTCCGCGAGCGCAGTGGCGGTATGGAGTCCGTGATGAAGCGCGTGAACGATTGCGTCGAGCGCAGCTTGAACGGCCGGGCGCTGGACAGCACGAGCCGCGAGATGCAGGCCATTCTGGCGTACATGGAATGGGTCGGCACGGAAGTACCGTCCAAAGTGAAACCGAAAGGCACGGGCATCATCGACCTTCCCTACCTGGATCGCCCTGCGGATCCCGCTCGTGGTGCGAAGGTGTTCACCGCGAAATGCATGACCTGTCACGACGCCGACGGCCAGGGCAAGAAGAACGCGGATGGCATCACTTATCAGTATCCGCCGCTCTGGGGCGAACACAGCTACAACATCGGCGCAGGACTGTACCGCCTATCCCGTTTCGCGGGCTACGTGAAGAACAACATGCCGCAGGGCGTCACCCATGAGAACCCGCAGCTGACGGACGCCGAGGCATGGGACGTAGCGGCCTATGTGAACAGCCAGCAGCACCCGGATCGTGACCTGTCAGCCGATTGGCCGCGGCTGGCGGCCAAGCCTGTCGACCATCCCTTCGGTCCGTACGTGGATACCTTCTCGGAGGAGCAACACAAATTCGGCCCCTTCGCTCCCATTGCCGAAGCGAACGCTACGCTACGCGACCGGAAGGATCAACAGGTGATCAAATGAGCCGCACCATGCACCCCGACGGTCATACGTGCTGCGGGCATGGGGAGAACAACAGCACTTCGCGCCGTGGGATCCTGAGGTCGCTGGGCATTCCGGGAGCAGGCCTTGCCACGGCTCCTGCGCGAGAACTTCGTACAGCACGAACCGGTCGCGCTGAAGGTGGAGGGCCGCAGGCGGTTACCGACGCGTCACAGGAACTGTGGGGTCAGCTCGAAGGCTACGACTACGCGTTCCGCGGAAAAAAGGAAGATCCACGATAGCGCTCAAGGCAATTGCTGGACGCGGATGGCGTTCGGCGTGGTACTACCCACGTTCACAAGAACAGGGTCGCGATCATTGCCTGTGCCGGTGTATTTCGCCAGCCCGTCCAGGTTCACATCCTCGATGCAGTAGCCACTGAAGGTGCTGTTGGGCGTTGTGCTTCCCACCTTGATCAGGATCGGATCACGGTCGTTCGTGCTGCCGGTGTATTTCATGCTGGCGTCCGGAACCACGTTTCCTGCGTAAAGGGCCTGGATCGTTCCGACGGTCTTGCGTGCACCCGTGCCGTAGGTCGCCGTCGCGGAGAGCGAGAGGTCGACCGTGGTAGATACGCTCGTGAGTGCCACCGCGTTCAGGGTCATCGCACCGAGGTGGTTGCGATGGCGCACAGAAGCGAAGTACGATCCCGCCGGGCGGTTCAAGCTCACGGGCGAAGTACCATCGAGGTCCACCACGTCACCATCGCTTTGGACCAGCGCGCTCCGTGTGGCGAGGATGCTCGAGCTGTTGGCGGAGTTGCGCAGTTCCAGCAGCACCCAGTCCACGATGGCGTTGTTGCCGGTGACCGTGAGCACCGATGAGTTGATCACCTCACCTCCCCCGCCACCCGTTTGCGTGAACCCGAGACCCGTGTATGGTTCGGTGAGCGGGAAGGTCGGCATGGTGCGCAGGTTCGTGTTCATCAATGTGGTGCCCGTGTTGTAGGGCCCTTCCAGGAAGACTTTCATCGCCAGCTTCACGGGCGTCACCACCGCATCGCGGCTCAAGGCCCACGTGGTGTTCGTGGCCGCAGGGAAAGCGTATGCGGGCATCAGCACTTCGCGTGTGGCCGGGTTGCTCTGTCCGGTGGGCGGCGTGCTCCACGCGCTGGTACCCCAGTTGTGCGCGCGCAAGGACGTGATGCCGTTCGCCGCATCGTCCGTTGAAGCGAACGCGTACTTCACTGCCGCGGTCATCGCCGCGCTGCTGTTGATGCGCCAGAACCGGTTCACCATGTCCGCGCTGATGCCGGCGCCGAACGGGCCGGTGGTGTTGCTTACACCGGACGGAAGTGGCGTGTTGTTCGCAACCGTGGGGTAGCTCTGCACGGTCACCGTTCGCGCTGCGCCTGCTACAGCGGCCGGTGTGACCACCAGCGGGATGGCCACGCTGCCCGCATTGACGAACGGCACCGTGTAAGCGCCCGCCAGCTGCATGTTCCAGGTGACGTTGCCCACGAACGACGCGTCCTCGCAAAGGATGCCACCACCGCTTAGCGCCGTGAGCGCCGTGGTAGCGCTGTTGTCCAATCGCAGCGTACCGCCTGTGCTGATGCGCGCCGTGGCTCCGGTGATGGAAACGTTGCCCGTGCATTTCAACGTAGTGCCGGATGCGATGCGTACGGTCGTGTTGTTGATCACGGCCATGTTCGCTTGCGCGCTGGCAAGCGAGCCCGTCGCCAGAACGAGCAGGAAGAGGATGATGCGGATCATCGGTTCATCAGCTCGTTCATCCGGTTCTCCAGGCGTTCGATCGCGTGCTGTTGCGCGGCGATGGTGCGCTCCTGTGCTTCGATCCGCACTTGCTGTTCCTGCACCGCCTTCACCAGGGGCACCACGAACGATGCATATCCCAAGGTGTAGTGGTCGCGTTCGTTCAAGGGATGATGCACCCCATCGAATTCATACCCCATTTCCATTGCGACCTGCTCCACTTCCTGGGCGATGAAGCCGGTGAGGCGTTCAGCGGAGACCTCTTTCAGTCGGTTGTAGTACCAGGCGCGGGTCTCCGCCTCGGGCAGCGTATCCATCCGCTGTTTGATGCCCAGGTGTTCATCCACCTTCTCCGCCATCAGCGTGTAGGTCACGGGGCGAAGGCGTGTGATGAAATCGAGCCCGGGCACGTCTTCCCGCACGTTGCTCTTGAAGCGTCCATCGCTCAGGTTCTGCCAGTTGCCATAGCCACCGGTGAGGTTGTTGTTCGTGGATGTGCCGATGGTGATGCGGTTGTCCGCGCTGGCCGTGGCGTTGTAGCCGAGGGAAGTAGTGTTCGTCAAGGTGTTCACCACGCTCCCCGCCGCGAAAGAACCGACGGCGGTGTTGTTGTTCATGGAGCCGACGACCAGTAGCGTATTGGTACCGATGGCCACGTTGTAATGGCTGGGGAAGGTGCCGCCGACATTGCTGGCGCGAGTACCGACCATGGTGTTCCCGCCTCCATGGACGGCGTTGCCCGCTTCCACCCCCACCCCCACATTGCCACTCCCTGCGGTGGCGCCACTGAGGGCGTAGGCCCCCAAGGCGGTGTTCTCGCTGTACGTGGTCGTATTGGCGAGCGCATAAGTCCCTACGGCCGTGTTCTGGTTGCCCGTGGTATTGTTCAACAAGGCGAATCCGCCAACGGCCGTGTTCTCTACGGCATCAGTGGCGGACGCGGCCCCTTGACCGTTCCAATACAAGGCGCTATCGCCAATGGCCACCAGGAGCCGTTGCGTGGTCGCCGTGCGCAGGGCGGCGGTCCCGATGGCGATGTTCTGTGAGCCGGAAGTGATGGCGAAACCAGCGAAAGCACCGAGGCCGATGTTCTGGATCCCGCTCTGGCAATTGCGTAGCGTGTTGTGCCCCACGGCGGTATTCCCGGTACCTGTGGTGGGTGCGTTCAAGGCCAGGACCCCTAGGGCGATGTTGCTATCCGCATTACCCACATAACCGGCGCGCTGGTTCGCCACGCGCAGCACCAGTGGTTGCGCATCCGTGGTGCCCAAAAAGTTCGTGGCCGGGGCTGTTCCCGCATTGCCGGTAAGCCCCCAGCCGCTGCCACCACCCGCACCCACCTGCGACCAGGCGGCGTTGGTGCGCTGGAACAGGGCGTTCACGTCGGAATCGTACACCAGAAGACCAGCAGCAGGGCTGGCAATGGCCGTGCGTTGTGCCGTCGTCATCCGGGGCGGAAGGAAGCCCTGCGTGGTGCTTTGCAGGTCCAGCAAAGCGCTGGCTGCGGGCGTGGGGGTGCCTGCGCCGATGGCCACACCTTGGGCGTGGCCTGTCCGGTAGATGCACACAGCGAAAGCACAGAGCAGGAGAGCTCGGGTCATGCGGTTCAGGGAATTGTGGAGGCCGTAAAGATCGATCGAACGTTCATTGGTGGTCAACGCCCACCAGCTTGGCGGAAAGGGGTTCCGGCCGGGCGCCGAGCACCGCCAAGGGTATCAGCAGGTATGGGAAGCAGCAGTAAGCCCAAAAAGAAGTATCGCATGGGAACCGGCTTCAACCGCAAGGTGCAGGATGATTCCTGACCATGTGATACCCTTCATGGTATATGCCGCATCCGCCGGATCCGCTCCACTGTCCCCATGATCACCAGCCCATGGACCGCACAAAGCGGCACCACGGCGACGCGATCCACGGTCGTCCCTTGTCACCGCCAGGTCGTGGCGCGGTACTTCGCCAGATTGATCAACAGCACACCGCCGAGGATCACGACCAGTCCGGCGATCTCGTGCCAGTCCAGCACCTCTTTGCCGAGAAAGACGCCGAGGAGAACGGCCACCACGGGGTTCACATACGCATAGGTGCTCACCTGCGTGGCGGGGCGCACGCTCAGCAACCACACGTACGCGCTGAACCCGATGATGCTACCGAAGATGATGAGGTAGGCCTCGGCGATCCAGGCGCGCATCGGCACAGCGGCAAAGTCGAAGCCGCTCCACTCATCACGTGCCGTGCTCACTGCGAGGAAGCATACCGCTCCGGTGAGCATCTGCCAGGCGCTGTTCGCCATGTTGTCCAGTTTCACCGGGTTGTACTTGGTGAAAAGGGAGCCGGCCGGCCAGGCGATGAGGCCGAAGGCGAGCGCGATGAAAGCCGAGAACTCGGGCGAGGGGCCCTCGGCGGCGAGTTGCGCGCTCAGACGCTCACGGAAGAGAAGCCACACACCGACGATGCCCGCGAGTACCCCGAACAAGGTGGCCGGGCTGCGGAAGTTCACCTTCCATTGCGGCTTGTCCAACAAGGTGAACGATAGCGGCGCCACTGCGATGGTGATGGCGGCCACGCTGCTGGGGAGCGACTGCTGTGCCCAAACCACGGCGCCATTGCCTACGAAGAGCAGAAGAAACCCGGTGAGCAGCGGCTTCCACAGGTCACGTCCCGGAAAGAGCGGAACGCGCGTAGCTCCGCACCAGGCGAACATGAGGACGCTCGCTACAGCGAAGCGCAGGCCTCCGAGCATGAAGGGCGGGAACCCGGTGAGCGCCTCGCGGATGCCGAAGTAGGTGCTGCCCCAGATGATGTAGATCGCCGCGAAGGCCAGGTAGACCTTCATACGCGGCGGGTTCACTCCTTGGGGCATGGGCAGGGCGGGTGCAGAGG
The DNA here is from genome assembly GCA_964649165.1 of uncultured Chryseobacterium sp. Taxonomy (GTDB): domain Bacteria; phylum Bacteroidota; class Bacteroidia; order Flavobacteriales_F; family PHOS-HE28; genus PHOS-HE28. The sequence continues at coordinate 6,725 of CAZYPC010000065.1, read as the reverse complement.
TACGACAGCCGATGAACAACAGTCGGACATACACGTGCTGGCTACCGCGGATGAACAAGGATGGACGGGATGAACGCTGATGGACTGAACAGGTACGAAGTCCTATCGGCGTCAATCCCGTTCATCACCTCTATCGGCGGTCCACTTCAGTCGGAGTTCGCGGCCCCGGCAACACCAGTTGCATGAAGACCAGCTCCAACCATTCACCGAATTTCCACGCCACGTTCGGCATGCGCGCGGTCTCGACAAAGCCGTGATCCGCGTGCAGTTTCAGGCTCACCGTATTGCCGGAATCGATGCCACCGACCAGCGTGCGCAGCTCCATGCGCCGGGCCTCCTCGATGAGCGCGAGCAGCAGCGTGCGCCCGACACCCTTGCCGCGATGGTCCGCATGCACATGCACTGAATGCTCCGCCGTGTATTTGTATGCGGGCCGCGTGCGGAAAACAGCGATGCTGCCGAAGCCCACGACCTGCCCGTTCGCCTCCGCCACGATGACGGGCCAGCCGTCGGACTTCAGGTCAGCGAACCAGCGCGCGCGTTCTTCCAAGGTCTGCGGGACATAGGCATAGATGGCCTTCGTGTTGGCGATCACCTCGTTGGTGATCTCCAGGATCGCGGGCAGGTCGGCTTGCGTTGCCGCACGGATGTTCATGCGTTCGCGATCGCCTGCACGAAGCGCTCCACCTCCTCCTCCGTGTTGTAATAATGCACCGAGGCGCGCATGATGCGCTCGATCCCACGCTCCTTCAGGTCCAGCCAGGCCCAGTCGAAGTTGGTGACGCTGGTGTTGATGCCCTGCGCACGCAGGTCGAGCAGCAACCGGTTCAGGTCGCAGCCCTCGATGGTGAACGTATTGATGCCGTTGGGCCGGTCGCCCTGGTCGCGCACCTGCACGCCGGGCAGCTCATTGAGCCTTGCGCGCAACTGCGTGGAAAGTTCAGCGATCCGCGCCGCTATGGCATCAAGCCCCCACAGGAGGGCGTGATCCACCGCAGCACCCATACCCAGCCGGTCGGCCACGTTGTATTCCATCACCTCGAAGCGCTTGGCGTCGGACCTCCACTCGAAGGTGTCGCGACCGGTCCACTTCGCAGAATGGATGTCGATGAACAGCGGGTCGAGCTGGTCCAGCACTTCGCGGCGCACATACATGAAGCCTGTGCCGCGCGGCCCACGCAGGAACTTGCGCCCGGCACCCGTGAGCAGATCGCAGCCGATGCGTTGCACATCCACGGGCATCTGGCCCACGGCCTGGCAGGCGTCCAGCAGGTAGATGGCGTTGGATCCACGGAGCGCGGCGCCCACTTCCTCCACCGGATTCACCTTGCCATTGCTGTTGGTGATCTGCGTGATGGCGACGAGTTTTACGCGTTCATCCAGCATGCGCTCCAGGTCCGCGATGTCGATGAGACCATCGGCATCGCCCGGTACCACTTCCAAGGACGCTCCGACCTGGTCGCAACGGCGGCGCAGCGAAAGCCAGTTGCTGTTGTACTCGTTGTTCGCGGTGAGCACACGATCGCCCTTCTTCAGTGGCACAGCATGAAAGGCGCGGTGCCAACTCTGCGTGGCGCCGTCCGTGAGCGCGATCTCGTCCGCGCGGCAATTCAGCAGCGTACCGAACGAGGCGTACACAGCGCTCAGCGCGTCGGCCCGTTCCGCGGCGGCTTCGTAGCTGCCCATCTGCGATTCCAGGCGCGTGTGCTCGAGCACGGTGTCAAGCACAGGCTGCGGCATCAGACCGGAGCCCGCGTTGTTGAAGTGGATCACGCGTTCGCAACCGGGAGTAAGGGAGCGCGCTTTCGCTACGTCGATGTCGGTGATGGTCATGGCAGGGTGGTCGTGGTGGAACGGCACAAACGTATCGGCATTGACCCATCAGACCCGAAGGTGCCCTAACGGTGTGCAACTTCGCGGCGGGGACCATGGAGAACCTGCGCATCATTGAGGACGACCTGTCCGGTCCGGCCGTCGCCGCCTTGCTGCGGTTGCACCTGGACGAGATGCATCAATACTCGCCACCGGAAAGCGTGCACGCCATGCCCATCGAGCGGTTGCGCCAACCGGATGTCACGTTCTACTCCGTGTGGGATGGAGATGTGCTCGCGGGTTGCGGTGCGTTGAAGCAGCTTGACGCGCATCACGGCGAATTGAAATCCATGCGAGCGGCACCGGCCTATCGCGGCAAGGGGATCGGCAAGGCGATCCTGCATCACCTCATGGCCGAAGCGCGCCGACGCGGCTACACGCGCGTGAGCCTGGAGACCGGACGGCCCGAGCCCTTCCTTCCCGCACGGCGGCTGTACGAACGTCACGGCTTCATGGAGTGTCCGCCCTTCGGCAGCTACACAGCCGACCCCTTCAGCATCTGCATGACCCGCGTGCTCTAACGGCGATCAGGCGTTCAAGCGCGCACGGCAGGCTTCCGCGGCCAGGTTCAACAGCGAACGCAATGCGGGACGGTGCAGGTCTTCTTGCGTGCGGAGGATCACATAGCGATGCACCTTGCCCGTGCCCTCCAGGAGGCCGTCCGGGTCGGGCAGTTCGGCGCCTTTGTAGAACCCGAGCTTGATCTCCTTCTTGGAGGGGATGATGGCGCAGATGGAGCCCTTGTAGCCGGGGCCGAAGCCGAAGCCGATCAGGCCGCCCGCAGGATCGGCTTCTTCCACCACGCCCGGGAGGTTCTTGTGCAGATGATCACGCACGTCATCGCCCAGGTCGGCGATGGGACCTTCATAACGGGCGAGGATGGAGCTTGCCTTGTTCATGGAGGCAAAGATGGCCGGGCATTCTTCCGAATACTTGGCTGAACGTGCGGTCCTGCAATTCACACCCAACCGTCATCCCGGAGGTCGGGGCGATCCGAGATCGCGGGCCCCGGCCATCCGGGATCTCACCCTGAGCGCTTCGGGTGAGATCCCGGATACGTGTGTCCCCGTCGCTGCGCGACGCCCACGTTCCAGGATGACGATGGTGGTGCTCCGCGACCGGTCTCGTGGCCATGAGGAACGGGCCTGCGGCCTACTTTCGCGACGAACACAAGACCCCTGATGGCCCGCACGAAGACCGCCCCCGAAGCCGCGATGACGCTGGACGAACTGAAGGACGAGATCCTGCGGGATTACGAGCTCTGCGTTACCAGTCGCGAAGCCTCGCTGATCGGCCGCAAGGAGGTGCTGGGCGGCAAAGCCAAGTTCGGGATCTTCGGGGATGGGAAGGAGCTCGCCCAGGTGTGCATGGCCAAGCAGTTCCGCAACGGGGACTGGCGCAGTGGCTACTACCGGGACATGACCTTCATGTTCGCCATCGGCGAGCTGACGGTGCAGCAGTGGTTCGCGCAACTCTACGCGCACGCGGATGTGCATGCCGACCCGAGCAGCGCCGGCCGCAGCATGAACGGTCACTTCGCCACGCGCTCCTTGGATGAACACGGCGAGTGGAAGGACCTAATGGCCCAGCCGAATTCCTCGCCGGACATCTCCCCTACCGCCGGACAGATGCCGCGCCTGCTCGGTCTCGCGCAAGCGAGCAAGGTTTTTCGCAACAACGCCGACCTGCACCGCGGCTACGAGCGCTTCACGGACAAGGGCAACGAGGTGGCCTTCGGCACCATCGGCGATGCGAGCACGAGTGAAGGCCACTTCTGGGAGACCATCAACGCCGCGTGCGTGCTGCAGGTGCCCATGGCCATGAGCGTGTGGGACGATGGCTGGGGCATCAGCGTGAGCAAGCAGTACCAGACCACCAAGGGCAGCATCAGCAAGGCCCTCGCCGGTTTCGAGAAGGAGGACCACACCAATGGCCTCCGCATCTACAACACGAAAGCGTGGGACTATGCGCACCTGAACAAGACCTACGAGCAGGCCATCGCGCGCTGCCGCGAAGAGCACGTGCCCTGCCTCATCCACGTGGAGGAAGTGACGCAGCCGCAAGGCCACAGCACCAGCGGCAGCCACGAGCGCTACAAGAACACGGTGAGCGATTGGATCCGCGACAAGGACGGAACGCCCATCGAGGAGGTGCCGCTGCTGGAGTGGTACAAGATCTACGACTGCAACGTGAAGTTCCGCGACTGGATCCTGAACTTCCGTCCCGGCGGCACGCCCATAGCGAGCATGGAAGAGCTCGACGCCATCGACGCGAAGGCGAAGGCCGAGGCCCGCGCCGCGCAGAAAGCCGCGTGGAAGGCCTTCCAGGACGAGATCAAGGGCGAGCGCCTGGAAGTGCTCGGTCTGCTGGAAGGCATCGGCGGCGAATGCGGAAGCATCGCGAACGAACTGCGCAACGAACAGAGCCCCGGCCGCAAGGAAGTGATGAGCGCCGCAAGACGAGGGCTGCTCGGGGCACAGGCATCCTTGCCTGCGCAGACAAGTGATCAAACGCAAGCCCTGCTCACCTCCTTGAAGGCCTGGGTGAAGCGCGAAACCGCCGTCAACGCCGACCGCTACGGCAGCCACCTCTACAGCCAGAGCGCCAAGAGCTGCCTGGACGTGCGCGAGGTGCCCGTGGAATATGCTACCGACGAGCAGGTCGATGGCCGCATCATCATCCGCGACAACTTCGCCGCGCTCTTCGAGAAGGAGCCGCTGCTGCTCACCTTCGGGGAGGACACCGGCAAGATCGGCGACGTGAACCAGGGCATGGAAGGCATGCAGGCGCGCTTCGGCGAACTGCGCGTCAGCGACGTCGGTATCCGCGAGGCGACGATCCTCGGCCAGGGCATGGGCATGGCCCTGCGCGGCCTGCGACCGGTCGCCGAGATCCAGTACCTGGATTACCTGCTCTACTGCCTGCAGGGCATGAGCGACGACCTCGCCACCGTGCAGTGGCGCACCAAGGGCGGCCAGAAGTGCCCGCTCATCATCCGCACGCGCGGGCACCGGCTGGAAGGCGTGTGGCACAGCGGCAGCCCAATGGGCATGATCATCAACAGCGTGCGCGGCGTGGTGGTGTGCGTGCCGCGCAACATGCAGCAGGCCGCCGGCATGTACAACGCGCTCATCCAGAGCGACGACCCCGCGCTGGTGATCGAGTGCCTGAACGGCTACCGCAGCAAGGAGCGCATACCGAGCAACCTCGGCGAGTTCACCGTGCCCATCGGCATACCCGAAACGGTGCGCGAAGGCAATGACCTTACGCTGGTGAGCTACGGCAGCACCCTGCACATCTGCGCGAAGGCGTGCGACCTGCTCGATGGCCTCGGCATCTCCGTGGAACTCATCGATGCGCGCACCCTCCTCCCCTTCGACCGGGAGCACCGCATCGTGGAGAGCCTGAAGAAGACCAGCCGCCTATTGGTGGTGGACGAGGACGTGCCCGGCGGTGCCAGCGCCTACCTCCTGCAACAGATCCTGCAAGAGCAGAACGGCTACCGCTGGTTGGACAGCCCACCCGCCACCCTCACCGCCAAGGCCCACCGCCCCGCCTACGGCAGCGATGGGGACTACTTCAGCAAGCCGAGTGTGGAGGATGTGGTGGAGAAGGTGATGGGGATGGTGAGGGAGTAGGACACCTGTCGATGGAATACCGGATTTTCTTTTCCTGGCAGTCTGATACTGATGCGCGCATCAATCGCAGCCTGATTCAACATGCTTTGAGAGAGGCCTGTGACACTCTGGAGTCACAACAAGATCATAGATTCTTCGTCGACGAAGCAACGCGGGAGGCTCACGGTGCTGTTGACATTCCTGCATCGATTGAAAACAAGGTGCAACGGTGCGACATGTTCGTTGGGGACGTTACCATCATAAATAAGGGAACTGCAGAACGGAGTACACCAAACCCCAATGTCATGTTCGAAATGGGCATGGCTGCGCTGAGTTGCGGTTGGGACCGCGTAGTGCCCATATTCAACGAAAATTTTGGCGGCTTCGAGATACTGCCTTTCGACATTCGACATAGACGATGTATGAGTTATCGATTGGCAGAGGAGGACAAGGACAGCAAGAGAGCCACAACGTCAAAGCTCGCAGCAGAATTGGTTGCAGCCATTAGCTCCATGACCGAGAGGTCCCCAAAGGTCAGACTCCAGGAGATTATCAAAGGCTTATCCAATACCACCTGGCGTGCTTACAATCACCTCAATGGGCAAGTTGACAAAACAGAAGTGAAAGGATGGGTTCACATAACGCTGGAACACCACAACATCTTCACCTTCGATTTCGTCTCCTTTGAAGGCAACGACCGATTCCCGAACGGCGATTGGCAGGCACGTTTCTTCGTCAATGAAGCAACGCTTACAACCGCAGATCTTGCGTTCGTGTCGGGTGTAGATTTTGGGTTCAAACGACTCATGTTCCCGCTTGACAGATCCTACGATCGGATTTACATCATCGGCACCCCTCCTTACGGGAACCAAGTGTTAGAACTCTCAACTCGCGCAGGATCTTCGCCTCGGGACGCTGCGAAAGGGTAAGATGGGGTGATGGCACTCGCGAAAAAGCTGAGCCCAACTCTGGCGCGAGCGTCCACGCTCGTGCCCAAACCCTGCCGATGCTAGCAGGCCGACTATCTTCGACAGACTCCAAGGCGGGAGAACAACACAGGATAGAACGATTGATCCATGAGCAACAGAATGCGCTCCTCGAAGCGTGGAACCGTTACTTCGGTCGGCACGGTCGCAGGACCGGATGCCATCGAAGCGATGATCCTCAAAGAAGGATTGCGGATCGCCGATGTGCTCCCCTACAAGGAACTGGACCTGCTGGCTATCGTCTTGAACA
>CAZYPC010000064.1:0-26280 GCA_964649165.1 uncultured Chryseobacterium sp. | reverse complement strand
CATTTCCGGTCCGGTGCCCTCATCATCGTGAACGAGGCGAACCTGCGTGAACAGTGGAGAGACCTGCATCCCTGGAAGAACTGGAACAGGGCCGTGGATCAGGGCATCGTGCGGTTGAAGGAGCGGGAGGATGGCTGGGTGATCGCCCGGGTCGAATAGGTCATCGCCGCCCAAGTGAGCGGAGCGGGTACTTTCGCGCGCCTTTTTTCCAGAAGCACATGGGATTGAAATGCGGTATCGTCGGTCTGCCCAACGTGGGTAAGAGCACTTTGTTCAACTGCCTGAGCAACGCGAAGGCCCAGGCCGCGAACTTCCCGTTCTGCACCATCGAGCCGAACGTGGGCACGATCACCGTACCCGATGAGCGGTTGAACAAGCTCGCTTCACTGGTCAACCCGCAGCGCATCGTCCCCACCACGGTGGAGATCGTGGACATCGCGGGCCTGGTGAAGGGCGCAAGCAAAGGAGAGGGCTTGGGGAACCAGTTCCTGGCCAACATCCGCGAGTGCGACGCGATCCTGCACGTGCTGCGCTGCTTCGACGACCCCAACGTTGTTCACGTGGACGGGAACGTCGATCCGGTCCGTGACAAGGAAGTGATCGACATCGAACTACAGTTGAAGGATCTGGAGACGGTGGAAGCCCGTATCAAGAAAGTGGAGAAGCAGGCCCAGATCGGCGAGAAAGAGGCCAAGCGCCGCTTCGACCTGCTGGACCGCATACGCACCGCCTTGCTGAAGGGGGTGAGCGCTCGTGCGGCCGTTACCGCGAACGACGATCCGGCACTGCTGAACGAGTTCCAACTGCTCACCACCAAGCCGGTGATGTACGTGTGCAACGTGGACGAAAAGAGCGCGATCAACGGCAACGCGTACGTGGAGAAAGTGAGGGCCGCTGTGGCCCAGGAGAACGCCGAGGTCATCTTCGTTACGGCCGCGATCGAAGCGGAGATCGCGTCCTTGGAGACGTTGGAGGAGCGCACGATGTTCCTGCAGGACCTGGGCCTTGCCGAGCCCGGCGTGAACAAGCTGATCCACGCGGCATACCACCTGTTGAAGCTGCAGACCTATTTCACGGCAGGGGTGCAGGAGGTGAGGGCATGGACCATCCACCAGGGCGACACCGGGCCCAAGGCAGCGGGTGTCATCCACACCGATTTCGAGAAAGGTTACATCCGGGCAGAGGTGATGTCCTACACCGACTTCGTTACCCTGGGCAGCGAAGCGGCCTGCCGGGCGGCCGGCAAACTGCGCGTGGAAGGGAAGGAGTACGTGGTGAAGGATGGGGACGTGATGCACTTCCTGTTCAATGTGTGAGGCCGTGCCTCTCTGAGGTCCCTGCGGTACAGCCTGACCATAGCCACCCCGGGCTCCCGGTCGGGGCTTGGCACCAGCCGCTCACCCCAGCCCGCCAGTTGCTCACCCGAGTACCCACTTAGGGGTAATCGGCACCCATCTTCCGCGCCGTTCCCTACATTTCCAACGCGCATGTCTCCCGGGCGTCCTATTTCCTGTTTGATCATCGACGATGACGATCGCTCCAACCACGTTCTGGGGGGGGAGTTGCGCAAGCGTTCGGACCAGTTCAGCCTGGCCGGCGTGCATACCTGCTACAAGGAGGGCTTCCAGCACGCGCTACGCATCCCGCCCCAGGTGATCTTCCTGGACGTGAGCATGCCCTTCTTCACCGGGCGGGAGATGTTGGGCGTGACCTCCGGCCGGCCGACCAAATTGATCTTCCTCGCCAAGGAGACCAGCTACGTGCATCAGTCCATCAAGAACAGCCGGTACGATTGCCTGCTGAAGCCCATCGCTCCGGTGGACATGCGGCGTACGCTCAATCGTTTGGTTGAGAACCACCTGCTTCCAGTAAGCCTTGGGACGGCGCCGCTGGCCAAGAGCGAGGAGTTCGTCTTCGGCAAGCTGGCTCTGCCAACGTCGACCGGCCACATTTTCGTGGAGCCCAATGAGATCATGTACTGCCAAGGCGACGAGGAGTACACGCGCATCACCACAGGGAGCGGGACCTACTTGATCAGCAAGCACCTGAAATACTTCGAGATGCGCCTGAGCAATACCCGTTTCTTCCGGATCCACAAGAGCTATATCCTCAATCTGGAGTTCATCCGGTCGATGGTGAGGACCGAGGGCGGGCATGTGGTCATGACCAACGACAAGCTTATTCCCATCGGCCGTAGCAGGCGACGTGAATTCTCCTTACTTATGGGCATCTGAAGACATGGTCGCACTGCAGGATATAACGCGGATGGTCGGTCAAGTGCGTTCCGAGATGCGCATCACCGCCGCCCGTGAGATGCCCAAGGCGTCGTCATCGTTCGCCAATGAGGACCTTGGACGTTTCGAGCAGAGCATCCGCCGGTTCAAGTTCAAGCTGGTGTTCGAGGAGCGCAGGGACCCGGAGGTGCAGAAGACCGTGCGCGAATTGCACCGCCTGTACGAGGACCTGGTGCACTTCTTCTCGCAGCCCGGGGCCGAGGCGCCCGGTACGGACAGGGACCAACCGCAGCTGATCCTCACACCGGTCAGAAACCTATCTTCACTGCTCGCCAACGGACACTGATCAACCACCGAGAACTATGGAGAACGATACCGTCATGGATACGCTCACAGAAGTGGTCGATATGGCCAAGGTCATCGCGCGTGACTATATGCATGCGACGTACTCGTCCTGCCATTTGCTGAAGTCCGTCCTGCGCAAGGACATGGGCCTGGTGCCTTTCCTGGACAGCATGGTGAAGGATGTGGACTACATGCGTGAGTGGGCTGATATGCGTATCGAGGCCTATCCGAAGGCACCGAACCCGCAATCATCGCCCGGACCGGACAAGCAGGTCGATCAAGTGCTGCGCGAGGCTGAATTCGTGCGCATGACCTTCGGCCGTAGCAGTGTGGATGCCTACTGCCTGCTCACCGCGCTCTGCACCCCGGGTGTCGGGTTCAGCTTCGAGCAGTTGAAATCCTTCCCGCTCACGCGGCAGGAGATCATGGACCACATCGATGCGCCAAAGGCGGCGGCGGATGGCGGATCCAGCGTGACCGGTTTGAACGAACCCGGCAAGACCGGAACGGTTGACCAGAAGGCCATCGGCGCGTACTGCATCGACAAGATCGAACTGGCCGCCCGGGGTAAGATCGACCCGATCGTCGGTCGCGACAAGGAGGTGCGGATGATGACCGAGATCCTCGGCCGACGATCCAAGCCGAACGTAGTGATCCTGGGGGAGCCAGGTGTGGGTAAGACGGCGCTTGTGGAAGGCTTCGCGTTGAACATCCATACCGGCGACGTCCCGGAGCGGCTCAAAGGGTCGCGCTTGTTCGAACTCGATCTCGGTTCGCTTGTGGCCGGAGCATCCTACAAAGGCGAGGTGGAGGATCGCATCAAGAAAGTGATGACGGCCATCAAGCAGTACGACAAGGCCATCCTCTTCATCGACGAGATCCATGCGCTCATGGACGACGCCCGCGGCTTGTCGGGGTGTGCGGACCTGCTGAAACCCGAACTGGCCCGGGGAGAGCTCACCGTGATCGGTGCCACCACGCGGGACGAGTACCGCGAGTTCCTGGAGCCAGAGTCGGCGTTCATGCGCCGCTTCGAGACCATCACGGTGGACGAGCCCAACGATCGCGTGTGCAAGAAGATGCTCCAGACGGTGGTCCCCATATACGAGAAGCACCATGCGTTGAGGGTGGAGGAGAAGGCTCTCGAAGAGGCCATCCGCCTATCACGGCGTTATCTCAAGGAACGCCGCCTGCCGGACGCGGCTATCGACCTGATCGATCGGACGCTGGCCTCGATCAGGATGATGAACGACACGTCGGCCGCCGATATCGTCCGGTTCCAGACCAAACTTGCCGAGGTGCTCGCCGAGGATGAAGCGATCCAGATGGAGGACCTGCGCTACCTGCACAGCGAACTGACCGGCACGTTGAGCCCCGTGCTCCTCGGCCAGTTGAACGATGAGGTGGACGTGGACACCATCGAGGAGAGCGCCACGCTGCGTGCGCACATCGGCAAGATGCTGGACAGCCTCACCTCTCACGCCGGTGTGAAGAAGGACGTGGTGGACAAGGAGGATATCGCGGCCGTGGTCTCCTACAAGACCGGTATCCCTATCGGCAAGGTGCAGACCCAGGAGAAGGAGCGTCTGCTGAACATCGATGAGACACTCAAGAAACGGGTGGTGGGGCAGGACCATGCGATCAAGATCCTGGGGGATGCCATCCTGGAGAGCCGTTCCGGACTGAACAAGGCGGGCACGCCGATCGGTTCGTTCTTCTTCCTGGGCCCCACCGGTACGGGGAAGACGGAACTGGCCAAGGCGCTCGCCGAATTCCTGTTCGCCGACGAGAACAGCTTGATCCGCTTCGACATGAGCGAATTCAAGGAGGAGCATAGTGCCGCATTGCTGTACGGCGCGCCTCCGGGGTACGTCGGCTATGAGGAGGGTGGCCTGCTGGTGACCAAGATCCGCCAGCAACCCTACGCCATCGTGCTTTTTGACGAGATCGAGAAGGCGCACCCTTCGGTGTTCGACCTGTTCCTTCAGATCCTGGACGAGGGCAAGCTCCACGACCGCCTGGGACGCGAGGGCGACTTCAGCAACTCGGTTATCCTGTTCACCTCCAACATCGGAAGCGAGCACATCATCGAGGAGTTCGCCGTTGGACGCATCCCGAAGTCATCGGACCTGATGGAGATCATGGGCAACCATTTCCGACCGGAGTTCCTGGCGCGCCTTACGGAGATCCTGCCGTTCCGGCCGATCAGCGAGGAAACGGTGGAGTCCATCTTCTCACTGCAACTGAAGCAGCTGGAGAAGGCACTGGATAAACAGAACATCGTCTTGCGTTTGACCGAGGGCACGCGCCGCGCGCTCGCGCTCGAAGGGTTCACGCCGCGTTACGGCGCGCGGCCCCTGCGAGCGGTGATCCGCAACCGGTTGCGTCGCCCGATCTCGCGCATGATCATCAGCCAGCAGGTGGTGAAGGGGCAGACGATCGTGGCGCACATGCAGGATGGCGAACTGGAACTGAAAGTCGAAAACCAATAACACACACGGACCATGGCAGAATTCGAATACGGCATCGGAGGGACCGAACGACCGGTTGATGCCAGCGAAGCCTTCGCTGACCTCCCCCAGAACAAGACGCTCATGATCGAGAAGCTCACGGCCGACGGTGCCGCTAAGCCGCAGATCGCCACCGGACTCACCAATGTGGAGGCGGTGTTCGAGCACTTCAAGCCGAAGGTGGAGATGGAGTTCCAGGGCGAGGACGGCGGCACGGTGAAGGAGGACCTGAAGTTCAAGAACCTCGGCGATTTCGGCTCCAAGGGCCTTACCAAGCAGAGCAACTTCCTGCAAGGGCTGAACATGAAGCAGGGCGAGATGAACAAGATCGTCAAGCAGCTGCGCTCCAACAAGCGGTTCGTGACCGCCATGCAGGATCCTGCTGCCAAGGCGGCCTTCGTTGAAGTACTGAAGGACCTTGCTGCGGAGATCGAAGCTTCACAGAAAGGCTGATCGGACCCCACCTACCCACCTAAGTACCCCAACCCCATGAGCCAAGAAACCCAGAAAGAGACCCGTTCCGCGGAGAAGATCCGTGAGGGCGTCAAGGAGAAACTGGATGTCCTTACACGCTTCGGCGGCTTCGACCTCTTCGAGAGCGTCGTGGACGGGATCCAGAACGTGAACCCCGAGAGCAAGGCGCGTCGTAAGATCTTCCTGTCGGAAGGGAACTATGCGGCGGAGCGCGGGCAACTGAAGGACAAATTGCAGCTGTGGATCGATACGCTCAGCGCTTCGGACAATGTAACGGAGATCATCAAGGCCTGCGAGGAGAAGAGCGAGACGACCGAGAAGGTGTACCGTCAGAACATGAAGAGCGCCCTGGAGGCCACGGCCGAGCTGGAGCGTTCGTACCGCAGCGTGGCATTGTTCTACAAGAACACCGAGAGCGACAAGCTGAAGAACGTGAATATCATGAACGCGTCCATGGACGTGCTCCAGGACCTGGACAACACCACCTTCATCGACGCGGTGGAGCAGGAGTTCAAGGACTGCTTCGACCGTCTGGACCTGCGGGACAACTACGGCATCTGCGTGATCCCCGGCTACCTCGGTTCGAACAAGGTGGTGGAGAAGTGGGCGAAATTCTGCCACAAGAACAAGGTGACGCTGGTGACGGATTTCCAGCACCTGGATTCACCGGATGACGTGATGGAGCTCTTCCAGAGCGCGAACCTGAGCGGCGGTGATGTCTACAAGAGCAACGTTGTGATGGGCGCGAACTGGCTCATCGGGCGGCCCAAGTCGGTGGAGTTCGGCGAGGAGGAGCACCTGCACGTGCCCCCGGCCGGCGCGCTGGCTGGCAAGATCTACAACACGCTCATGTCGCAGGTGACCGCCGGTAAGAAGCACGGGTCGCTCAACGAAGTGGACGCCGTGGCGTTCGACCTCCGCAAGAGCGAGATCGCCCAGATGGAGAAGATGGGACTGGTCCCGATGGTGAACGAATACGGCAAGGTCATGGCGTTCTCGGCCAAGACGCTCTTCAACGGCGACAACATCGGACTGCAGACCTACTCCGTGGTGCGCACGTTCGACTACATCTCGAAGGTCCTGATGGACTTCCTGAACCGCCGCGCGTTCGAGAACTTCAATGCCAAGACCCAGCGCGAGATCCGCGCGCAGATCGTGAAGTTCCTGGACGGCATCTGCGGCCCAGGCAAACTGATCGAGAAGTTCAAGATCCTGCGTTTCGAGCAGGACCCGAACCAGAAGGACAGGATCTATCTGGACATCCACATGACACCCTACTTCCCGGCCAAGAACTACGTGTTCAAGCTGGATGGACAGAAAGGCGATGATCCGGACAGTGCCGAGTGGCAGAGCGAATACGCGCAAGAATGATACGAGCCGGATGTCGGGGACCGCGCATGGCGGTCCCCGACCTTACCGGCTCTTGCCGACCGATCCCCGCAAGAACCCCATCCGCTCACTATGAACCGCCGATCACGCGATCGGACGACCAGAAAAAATACGATCCTATAATCTTCGACATCAATTACGATCCACATGGCAGAGAAGATCTTCCTCAACGTCATTATCAATGGGCAGGTGCTGCACGGTGTGCGTAGCCTGAGTATCTCACAAGGCATATTCGAGCACCATTCGTTCGAGGTGGTGATACCGGGGAGCACGGTGGAACCCGACCCGAAGAGCCCGAAGAAGGTGTTCGACAAGGTCGCTGACTGGATCGGGAAGCCCATCATCATCGATTGGGAGACCGGCACCTTCAAGGAGAATCCGGATGGCACGGACCGGAGCGTGTTCCACGGCATCATCATGAACGTCGCGGTCAGTGGTCACCAGAAGGAGTTCATGACCGTGTCGATCACGGGCAAGAGCCCGACGATCCTGCTCGACGGGGTGCCGAACGCGGAGACCTACCTCGAAGCGAACCTCGCGGACATCTATCAGAAGACCATCGTGAGCGCGCCGGTCCCGGAGCTGAAGTTCAGCGACAACCTCTCGTTCAATGACAAGCTGCCCTTCAACGTGCAGTACAACGAGACAGACTGGAACTTCATCTCGCGCATGATGTTCGAGAACGGGGAGTGGTTCTACTACGACGGACAGCACATCAACCTGGGGGCGGCCAAGGGCAAGACCCTGAACATCCGCCCGGAACACGTGATGTCGCTCGACTTCTCGTTCAGCGCGACGCGACCAGTGGGTCCGCTACGGGCCTGGGATTATCTGAAGAACGGGGAGGTGGAACTGAAGCCCGCGGCGCCGAAGCACGGGGACAACTATGCGACGGACATCCAGTCGACCTCGGACAATCTCTACCCTTCGCACAAGGTGGACCATGCCGCGTTCCCTTCCTATCCCGAAGGGGATCAGTACCATACGACGAAGGACCTGCTCACCGGACGACTGGACAAGTCACGGCAGGGCAAGGGCAACGATACGTTCACGGTGATCGGCTCCAGTGATGTGGGTGAGATCCAATTGGGCAGCATACTGAAGCTCGACGGGTTCGGCCACGGAGGTGAGTATGTCGTCACACGTGTGACGCACACGTGCAACGGACGGGACAACTACCAGAACTACTTCCAGGCGGTACCGGTCGAGTCGGGCATACCGTCCAGCGTGAGCGTGATCCGTCCGCGGATCGAAAGCAGCGTGGCGAAGGTGACCGACAACAAGGACCCCAAGAAACTGGGCCGCGTGCGCGTCAAGTTCGACTGGGGCAGCCAGCCTTCACCCTGGTTGCGCATCGTGTGGCCGCATGCGGGCAAGGACCGTGGGTTCTACTTCGTGCCCGAGATCGGTGACGAGGTGATGGTCGCCTTCGAGATGGGACATGAGGCATTCCCCTACGTGCTGGGCTCGCTCTACAATGGCAAGAACGCACAGACGGGGAAATACGATGACAAGGACAAGCTGAAGGTGATCCGCACCATCAGTGGCAACGAGATCCTCTTCGACGACAACGGCCGCTTGGTGATGCGCAACGCGGAGAACAGCATGGAGCTGAGCTGCAAAGACAATGGCATCCTGACGATCACGACCAAAGGGGACATGTTCCTCAAAGCCGACAAGAACATCTCCATCGAATCGGGCGAGAACCTGACGATCAAGGCCGGCAAGGACATGAAAGTGGAGGCCGCCATGAAACACGAGACCAAGTCCGGTCAGGACATGAAGGTGGAGTCGGGTATGAAATATGAACTGAAATCGGCCATGGACATGGCGATCAAGGCCGGGATGAACCTGAAGGCCGAGGCGGCCATGAACCTGGAGGCCAAGGGCGGCCTGAACGCCAAGGTGGAGGGCGGGGTGCAAGCCGCCTTCAAAGGAGGCGCGATGGCGGAGTTGTCGGCCGGCGCGATGACCCAGGTGAAGGGCGGACTGGTGAAGATCAATTGAGGCGATGGAGCAAGGGGGCGGATACGGTATCCCACTGGACTTCGGGAAGTTCTTCCAGCACCGGAGGTTCGAAATGAAGCCGCTGCACCGCAGCATCGCCGAACACATCCACCTTTTCCTGATCACCGGGCGCGAGGAGTTCGAGTTCGACCGCGAGTTCGGTTGCGAGGTTTGGGACAATGATTTCGAGACGCAGAGCGCCATGATCGTGTGGGTGGACCGTATTGCCGAGAGTATCCGCGCGCGCTTGAGCGTATATGAGAAGCGGTTGCACGAGGTGGAGGTGACCGTCGATCACACCCAGGCTGAATTCTCGACCAAGGAAGGGGAGAAGGTGTCCAGCCGCTTGAAGCGCAAGCTCACGATCCGGCTCACCGCGCGTATCGCCAGTACGAACGAGGCGTTCCGGTTCGAGGATACGATCTTCATGAGCCCCTTTTCATTGGATTGAACATGGAGCGGATGATGGAATCAGGCTACTCCAAGGAGGAGGTTTATGCGCGGATGCTGCGCAACGCGGGCGAAATGTGGGGCTTGCACGCTTCGGAGCTCGAAGCGCTGGATCCCGTGGTGCGCTTGCTCCTGGGCACCATGGCCAAGGAAGTGGAGAAACTCGGCAATGACCTCCACTCATCGGACACACGGATCTTCCGTCGCATCGCGCACTACCTGATGCCGGATGCGCGCCTGTTCGCCCAGCCCGCGCATGGTGTCGTGCGGTTGGAGCCGGCCGATGCCCAGGAGGTCACGCGCTATGACGAACTTTCGTACGAGAAACAATGGCGGAACAAGGAAGACCTGAACCGTCAGGAATCCATTGATCTGGGTTTCACCGCGGTGGGCACCTACAAAATGGACGGCCTGGTCGCTGCGTGCCGTGCACAAGGTGATGGGCTTTACGGCATCGAGCGCATGCGCACACCGTTGCTCGCCCAACTGGGTGCCACCCTCGCTCCTGGCGAGGTGTATATCGGGTTCCTTGGAGGTGGTGAGGAAGCCCGCACCATATCCCTGTACTTCGACTGGCTGAGCGATCCCTTGCGAGACCGACACTTCGGTGCCTTGCACAAGATCACCGCTTTCAACATGCGGAACGAAGGCCTCCGCGTATCGCCAGGTCTTCATCCGGAAGGCCTATCGCGTGACCTGCGGACCACCACCGACCCCATTGCCGGACTGGAGGAGCGTACGCGTATCTACTACGATGAGCGTTTTTTGAGCGTGACCTCCGACGGGCCGTTCCCGGCAGGTGCACCGCCGGTGATCGAGCAGGCCATAGCTCGCACCAACCTGGCGCAGGCGAGCGACCTCCGATGGATACGTGTGGTTTTTCCTTCCGAGTTCGACGCACGGCATGTGCGGGAGGCCATCATCCTCGACAATTGTGTGCCGGTGGTGAATCGGCGATTACAGAAGACGGTCTACCGCCTGCACAAGGAGTTCAACATCAAACGGCTCGATGTCGAGGGCTGGTTCCAAGGGGTGGAGAAGGCCGAGTCGAGCGCCGGCCAGAAATACGCCGAGGTGCCGTCGTTGGACATGGTGGACGTGTCGCCGGGTACCTATGCGATGCGATTGGGTACCGCAGGCCGTTTCGATCAGCGCGACGGCATGGAGTACATGAACCACATGATCGATCTGTTGCGCGAGGAGCGCCGCTCGTTCGCGGCCATGGACGCCGGTTCCACGCTCAGTGATCTGCGTGCCATCGAACAGATCCTGGAAAAACTGGACAAACGGCTCCAGGCTCCGGCCGGCGTTTCAGGACAGCGCTACATCCTCATCAAGCCCTACACGGCCGCAGAGAACGCCCACGTCTACTACTGGACGACCGATGGGGAGATCGCGAACAACCTGCCGGCTGGTACGTTGATGAGGAGCAAGAATTCCGGACTGGCCATGTCCGGCAATGTCACCCTGGTGTCTACCACGGTCGGCGCCCGCAATGAACTGGACGCGAAGGAAACGGTGCAGTTGTACAAGTCGATGGTGTTGTCGCGCGGCGTGATCCTTACGCGGCAGGACATCATCGAACACTGCCGGTTCGCGGGGGCGAGCGAACTGGAGGATGTGACGGTGGAGGAGGGGGTGATGGTCTCTCCGGAGCATGGTCGTGGCCTGGTCCGCTGTCTGGACGTTCGCTTGAAATTCCTGCCGCACCGTACGCAGCCCGAGGTCATGGAACGCGTGCGTCGGCGTATAACCGCGGACCTGTCCGCATCCGCAGGTAGCAGCCTGCCCATCCGGGTCAATTGAAGCCATGGAGAAGTGGGAACAATGGAGGGATCTGCTGAACAACGGCGCTGAGGATCTGCGCCCCGAAGTGGTCATCGGCGAGTTGTTGATCGCCGGCGCCTTGACCGAGGACGACGTGTTCTTCATCCGCAATGGGGGGACCTTCCGTTCCGTAGGGCGCGACATTGAACGGATCCTGCCGCCCGGCAGTACGGAGCACAAGACGGAGCGGGGCCTTGTGGAACTGAACCGGGCGGGTATCTATGACGGCCTTCCGGAAGGAATGTTCCACCAAGGAAAGCGCTCCAAGCCCTTCAGGTCCATTGAAGAGGTGAAGGACGAGTACAGGACCAACGAGGCCATCGAGAAGGACGCGCGGAAGTTCTTCTGGCCACTGGACCACGAGCTCTCCTGGGCCCGTGTCATGATCGAGCTGAACGAACGACGGTTGACAACGGATCTGTTGGAGGACCGAAGCGGTCGAGGGGTGCTCCGGTTCTGGGATCCACCGGACTTCTTCACCGACGAGGAGAAGGGTGATCTGCTGATGCTTTTGCCCTTGTGCTACCGCCTTGTTGGCGACCTGAAACTCACCGCTCAGGCTATGGAGGAGGTCCTGCAGGTGAAGATCGGACTGGAGCAACGCATTGTCGCTCGATCCCTGGCGCAGCAGCCTGTTCATGGGGGCGCCGTTGGTGTGGATGAAGGCATGAGCGGTATGCAACTCGGTGTGGACAGCCTGTTGACCGGCGCGGCCGAGGTGTTGGAGCAGGTGCTGGTGGTCGTTCTAGGACCCATGGACGCCCAAGTGGCGAACACCTTTGCCCCCGGGCAGGTCGGTCGGAAGAAGCTGGATTTCCTTCTGGGCCTTCTTACGCGTGCCGATCAGTTCGCCACCGTGGAGCTGCGCGTGCGACCCGCGCCGGCCGGGGCCAGACTGGCTACGGAGCGCGGGTATTGTAGATTAGGCGTCACTTCGATCCTGAACTGAGCAGAACGATGGACCCCCTAGGTGGAGTGAGGAGCCAGGCCGCGCAGGCGAAAGCCGTGGAGCGCGGAGTGAAGGGCCAATTGAAGATGGCCAAGGCGGCCCAGGCCAAAACGGCCAAGTTGGACAAGAAGCTTGTAATGCACATGTTGCTGTACACCTTGTTGGGGCTCTTGCTGGGGTGCATGGCCCTGAAGAGCTTCTTCGGTGGCCAGGGAGGGTCCATACCCAAGATGGTGTTCCTGTTCACTGCGACGCTTTGCATTCCTGTCGGCATGCTCCATGAGGCTTGGTTGTCTAAGCGGTCGGAGGGTGTGCGGTCGGCGGGACCCGAGCTGCTGATCACGTTCATGACGATGCTCTTTACGGGCATTGGTATCTTTCTGGGACACTGGCTCATCCCGAAGTTCTTCGGGGCTGCCGGTCAGTCGGTCTTCGCCTTCATCCTGTCCACCGCCTCGGTGGGCGTGCTCATTCCGCACCTGGTGCTCATGGCCTTTGAGGCCGCCCATGCGTTCGAGCCGAGGCGATACGATCTATGGCAGTTCCCTGTGGATCGCCGCGAACGTGAGCCGATCTGGGACAAGGACCGCATCGTGATCGCGAACCTGCACTTCAAGCGCAAGGAACGTGAACCATTGGTGACCACGGTGAACGCGCGCCTTCCGCTGGACGCCTCGCTGGGCGAACTGGTATTTCTCTTCGTTAAGGACTACAATGAGAACCGGTTCCCCGGCAGTCCCATCGAAGAGCTGCATTACACGGATGGATCGCTCGGATGGCTTTTCCACACGCGGCGGTTCCTGCTCCCGAAGTCCCGGAAACTGGCCTTTTCCACACGGGTACTGGATCCGTCATTGACGATAGCCGACAACAGGATCGGAAGGGACGCCGACATCTTTTTCGAACGGGTGATCACAAGTGCAGAGACCGATGAGTGAGCCGATAAAGAGCGGGTACGTCAATTGGATCGATGGCATGAAGATGTCCAGGACCCATTTCCTGGAACTCCAGCAAGCGATCGAGGACAGGATCCGTGACGAACGCGCGCGGTCCTCCTACCATATGGATTTCGGCCTGCTCCCCGGTCGGGTGAACGGCAAGCCGTCGCTGGAATACGAACTCACGTTCGATGGCCGCAACAAGTTCACGTTGAAGCTGCGCCAATGCCGGGCCGTTACGCAGGGTGGGGACCGGATCGAGCTCCTGGCAGGGGTCGATCCTGCGGAAACCGCGCTCGTGCGCACGGTGGAATTGGAGGACTCCTTGATGCAGGAGGGCAATGAGTTCGACATGATGTTGAGGATCGACTCATTGAACATGGAACCGTACGGGGTACCCAATGTGCAAGAGTCACCCCCGAGGCATCCGTTCTCCCGTCCCACGTGCACCTTGGAGTGGGCGCCTACGAAGGAGCTCCGGCCTGAAGGCTATGCCTTGAGCCTGCTGACCATCGCCCGTGTGCGCGTGAGCCGGGGCGAACTCGTCCATGACACGGAGTTCATGCCCGCATGTATTTCGGTCGCTTCCCTGCCTCGCCTGGAGGATTTCCACGCCGGCTACCACCGGTTCTTGAAGGAGGCGGAACAGAACCTCTTCAAGATCGTGATCCGCTTGAACATGCGGGACAAGCGGACCGATCTGAGCGATGCCGTAGACACATATTGCCGGGCTGCGATCGGGTTCCTGGAACGTTCGCTATCAGCGTTCCAGACACAAGGTGGTCGGATGACCCCGCGCGAAATGGTGGCCAGTGCCGCATCGTTCGCGCGTACACTTCGTTATTCCATCGAGCTCCTTACCGGCAGGGGTAAGGATGAGATGTTGAACTACGTGAACACGGTGATCGCTGTGACACCCGGGGATTACCTCCAGACCATGTCCCGGCTCACCGACCTCGAGTACCAGCACACCGATCTGAAGGAGGCCTTGTTACGCATACTTGAATTCTGCCGCGTGAACCGGAAGTTGCTGGACGAGTGGGTGCGTTTGGACTATATCGGCCAGCGCAAGAACGAGGATATCTTTATCCACGAAGAGACCACGCGGTTCGTGCCACCTCCACCCGCTCCGAAACCTGCACCACCACCCCCGCCGCCACCGCAACCGAAGCGTGGCTGGAGCTTTTGAACTTGAGCAATACCCCAGAACACATAACCCTTAAACCCTTGATAACATGGCATTCCGAGCAGAATTGACGTTCGATAAATACAAATTCCGTGTGCTGGACTACAACTACAGCATGCAACGTCCCACGGACTATGCGACCGGTCAGGTATCTGGTCGCATGGTAGCCGGCCGTGTGACGTTCTTGGTGGAAATGGTACCCAAACAGAGTCTGTGGCCCTATATCCAGACCAACAAGCCCGCTCCCACGGCGAGTCTCGTGCTGAGGGGTGGTGAAAAGGACTCGGCCCTGAAGACCATCAAGTTCACCAATGCGTTCGTCATTGAGATGACCGAGGATTTCAATGCCGTTGGCGGCCAGCCGGCCACGTTGCGATTCACGATCTCCGCCGAAAAAATGGAGGAGAGCGACAGCGATGCGGGCCACGTCAACGAATGGTCCAACTCCGGGAACGTTTGATGAAGGTCGGACGGGATCCCGGGAAAGGTCCGTCTTTCTGATCAACAACGTTGGGTCGGAGTTGCTGCGAGTGGCTCCGTCCCGATACACCTGGTCTTCTTCCGGTGCATAGGCGTGGCCGTTCGGGTAAGCGAACGGCCCGCAGATGCCCCAGCATCAAGGTTGCGCGAGGTGCTTATTAATACCTTTATGCATACATGAGAAAGATACATGTCCTGAATGGCCACATCCGCGAGTTCAAAGTGGTAAGGCATTTCTTCGGTGATGACACCACCGAACCCGTATCGTCGTCGGCTGAGCTCTTGTTCCCCAAGGCCAGTGCGGAAGCCTACTACAAGGTGGGGGACTTCATCTTCACCTCTGAGTTCACGTACAAGGTGGCTTCGCGCATGTACAAGGAGTTCGAGGTGTATCAGGACTTTTCCTGGGGACAGTTCCTCATGTTCCTGCTCGAGGTGGACAAGATCTCGGTCACCAAGAGGATCGAGGCCATCCACGGCAGCGGAGACGGCGCGATGATCGTTATGAAGCCCTACATGAGGGTCTCCGACACGGAGTTGATCCCATTGACGTTGCCCAGGGGGGAGGTGCTCGACTCAAGGAGTTTCAACGAGCTCCAGGACGATTTCATGTGGTATGATCTCTACGCACAACTGAGCTTCTGGATCCCAGTAGGGGAGACGGTAGTGACGCTGGTGACCCTTCCGCTCGGCGGTGCGACGAAAACGGCGGTGGGCAAGGTGATGATGCCGTTGTTCAAGAAGTTCGGAGGGAAAGTGGTACGTCAACTCATCCGGATCGGCGGCGCGCGTATGGCGCGGATCGTGGTAGGGAAGGTCACACAGAAGACCGCCTCGTTCGTCTTCAGCGTGGCCAGGGATGCCGTCACCGAAACCCTCAAACAGTACCTGCCCCTGTTGCAGAGGAATACCATCAAGGGATACCCGAATCCGGGCAACCTGACCGCGCTGGATCTGGAACCCATCATGAAAAAGGCCATCCGGGATGCCGTGGCGAAGAATATCAAGGGTGAACTGATCGCGGGCATCGAGGGCATCATACCGGGCGCGGAAGGAGCGGATATCATTCCGAAGTCCATCCAGGATCGGGTCACTGAGTTCGTCACGAAGAAGCTGCTGACAACGGTGCTTTCCCCGTTCACCGAGTTCCTGGAGGCGGCGATCGCGGCCACACCGGTTACTTACGATGCACCCACCTATGGCGAGGCGTTGAAGAAGACCTTCTCGGACAAATTGAACGCGTTCTTCTCAACGAAGACCTTGGGAGACCTGGCCGGTGAAGCGTTCAAGGGACTGGTCAACGCCCCGGAACTGGCCATCGAGTGACGCCCGGTATCACGCCGTGGGTGTTCCGGAAGCTCACTGACCTATGGAATACCCGGTTAGCACGATAGATGCCGGCTTCACACATTCGTGGAGCATTCGATCGGTCGGCATCTCATGAACGTGATGCACATGGATACCGATCGTTTCGGCCAGGTCTCGACCTGTGGCGATCGCGAGCAGGTCGAACCCATCGGATTTCGGCATACCTTCATCACTCCGCCGTTCAGCGGTTCCCGCCCGACCATCATCCATCTGATCACATTCCGATGCCTACCCCGCTCAGCAAGAAGATCTCCATTCTCAAGGACCAGGCATTGGCCGGCAAGGTCCATGCGGCGGAGGAGTTCGAGTCCTTCGTTCCGCATATGTACCTGGATGTCGTGGGACAGGTCACGGTCGGTATAGGTCATGGCATCCTGGACGCGAAGGCGGCGAGCCTGATCGCGTTCAAGAAGGCGGATGGCACTCCCGCGAGCGAGAACGAGATCACCAAGGAGTTCAATGCGCTCAGCGCGCTGGCGAGCTCACAGCGGGACAAGCCGAAGTCGGCCAGGCACTTCGAGGCGCTGACCGTGCTCAGGATCGACGAGGCCACGGCTTACAATGTGGCCGCACGGGATATCGGCGCCAAGGAGAAGGACATCAAGCGCCATTTCCCGGAGTATGACAGCTACCCGGGCGGTGTGCAGGAGGCGATACTGGATATGGTGTTCAGCATGGGCATTGGCAAGCTGTTGCGGGGCTATCCGAGTTTCTGCAAGGCTGTGCGCGAGAAGAACTGGAAGGCGGCGGCAGAGCATTCCAATCGGCGCCAGGTGCAGGTGAAAAGGAACAATACCGTCAAGGACAAGTTGGCGAACGCGGGCAAGACCATCGGTCAGGGCGACATGGCCATGGCCGGCCGGCGATAGGCGACAGCGGTCGCGTGGCACACATGCACACCTGAGGGGGGCTCATAGGCATTTTTTGGCCCATGTCGTTGGTTGAGCGGTAAGTGCATTTGATCCCCTTGGAACGACGGTTGCCGAAGCGCTCGTTCGAGCGGGGCGGGCCACAGTGCAATTTTGGACCGTTCAAACAAACAACAACTTAAAACCCTTATCAAACATGGCATTCCGCGCAGACCTGGAAATGAACGGCAAGAAGTACCGCCTGCTGCACTGCAGCTACGCCTTGAACCGCGATGTGGACCCCACGGGCCGCCCCGCAAGCGAGGTGAAAGGAGGCGTGATCCAATTCGAGATCGAGAGCACGGAGGATACCTCGCTGTGGGACCTGATGATCGCACAGTTCAAGAGCACCGATGGCACCATCACCTTCAAGAAGCGTGATGAGGACGCCAAGATGAAAGAGCTCAAGTTCGAGACGGCCTATGTGGTAGCCCTTGGAGAGAACTTCGACAGCACGGGCGGCAACCCGATGTCGACGACCTTCACGCTGAGCGCGAAGAAGCTCACCCTCGGAACTTCGGGTCTGGAGAACGAGTGGCCCATCTGATGTTCCGACCCGGAGGCAGAGGGGACCGATCCGGTCCTCTCTGACCGGGCCGCCGCGAATGGAACACGGGAGCCGTGCGAACGGTTCCCGTGTTCGCGTTTTGAGGAACGCAAGCCCGGGAGTAGACCGAGGTGGTTCCCCCGAACGAAGCCGACCAGGTCGGGACAGCAGGAGTGACTGTGACGATCGGTCTCAGGTTCGGAGTACATTTCCAGGTCCTGCGCGGTTTCCGAGGGCTGACGATCGCTACATTCACCAACCCAACCTCTGCAACATGCCCTATACACTGAAGAAGGAGCCGAAGGACATCCTCAACAATGAGACCTTTGTGAACGACAAGGGCAATCACGAATGCGTGGTGTTCACGCAGATGGCCGCCAGCGCGCCGAACACGGCGACATGGAAGCGGGGCATCAAGGTCATGGATGCCTCCAAGGGCGACATCCCGTTCGGTGCGGTGATCGCGACGTTCGATGAGAACGGGAAGTATCCGAGTACCGAACGGCACGCAGCGGTGTACCGGAGCCATGATACAACGGGTATCAACGTGTACGATCAATGGAATTCCAAGGGCAAGGTGACCGAACGCTTCATCAAGAACAAGAAGAAGCAGAAACGGGACAAGGATGATGCGTCCTGGTTCTGGGTGGTGGAGTAGACCGGTTCGATATCCTGGCGGCCCTGGCAGTCCCGCGCTCCCGGTGTCCGTGCTTATGAAGCGCGGCGAATGATCCACGCGTCGAGTGCGATGGGATCTTCCGTTCAAGCGCCCCAGCGCCTGGCTTGACCTGCGCGTCCTCGGAACCCGTGCAAGGCGAAACGGTCGATCGCTCGACCTTGGCCGCCACTTGCTCGGTCGGGTGTACGCCCATCTTCAGTCGACAGCATATTCGCCTCGTCGGCTTTGCGAACGGCGCCGTTCTCTTCTTCGACAATGACTTATCCGGGAAACAACATGAACCGATAACTACATCATCTTACTATGGGAAACATCGTCAGGATCCAGCACCGGATCGACCTCATCGGCCAGCCCACGAACATGACCTGCTGGATGGCCGCCACTTCCATGCTCTTGAAGCGCCGGGTTACCAGCGGAACGGCGCGAACGGCCGCGAATGGAGGGCTGCACAGCGATCCAGCAAATATGGAGGCGTTCGCCCGTTCGCACGGGCTTAGATTGTACTATGGTCAGACCTGGATGGCCAGGGGCCTGGTAAGCCTGTTGAGCAGAGGTCCGGTGGCCATGGTCGGAAGGCTGCCCAGCATGCACGCGGTGGTGTTGAGCGGGATCGAGAGCGATGGCACCGAGGAGATGAGCTTCATCACGGTCCACGACCCATGGCCCGTGAACCAGGGCACGATCCATCGCGGCCTGCCTTACGCGAGTTTCCTGCGACGTTTTCCGATGGCCTCCATGTACATGCTGCAACCCTAGAACAGGATATGGGATCGTGGGGCGCCTAACGAGAGGCGCCCTTCGTCATTCGGGCCGGCCCATGGATGAACGTCAGGAAGCCCTGCGTACGAAGTACATCTCCATGTCGGCCTTGCCCTTGACGCTCACCTTGCCGCGTGGTGTGAAGACGAGACCGGTCTCGTTCTTGACCAACGCGTAAGTGGCGTCACTGATGTTCACCTGTCCCACCTCGCCGGAGGATTCCATGCGGCTCGCCGTGTTCACGGTATCGCCCCAGATGTCGTACTGGAACTTCTTCACACCCACGATGCCCGCGACGACGGGACCGGTATGTATGCCCGCGCGCATGACGAAGGCCAATTGTCCGTCGGCCTCGCGCTGCGCTCGCCGCGCCTCCATGAAGGCCTGCATTTCCAATGCGGCGAGCACCACCGCAGGGGGGGAGGAGGTCTTGGGATCCGGCAGGCCGCTCGCGCACATGTAGGCATCGCCGATGGTCTTGATCTTCTCGATACCGTGTCTGGCGATGATGTCATCGAACGCACGGAAGCAGGCGTTCAGCTCCTCCAACAACTCGCCTGGAGCAACGCGTTCGCTCATGGCGGTGAACCCCTTGAAATCGGTGAACATCACCGTGGCCTGGTCGAAATGCTTGGCTGCTGCTGAGCCCTTCAACTTGAGTTCTTCGGCCACTTCGTGGGGCAGGATGTTGAGCAGCAGGTCGTCAGAGCGCTTTTTGGACAGGCTGAGTTCGGCTGTCCGCTCCTGCACTTCGCGGTCCAGGTCATCGCGCTGACGGGCCACGGCCTTGTTGTGGTGGGCTGAACGTATGGCCAGGTAGATGGCCACGGAGACCGGAACAGCGACGTGGTCGCAATAGTGCGAGATCACGCCCATCAACGAGCCGAGGGCGCCGCCGTCGCTGAACGGGACAAGTACGAACGTGACCACACAGGACACCAAGGCTCCTCCACCGATCCATCGCTCGTACCCGCGCGTACGCAACAGGCGTATGGCCAGGCGGATCACGTCCACGGCGAACCATACGAACACCAGGCACATCACGATGAGCAGGATGACCACAAGGACCAGCAGCGCGATCACTCCCGCTGATGGCCGGATATCAGAGCCCAACTGATCCCCGATCGACGGTGTGCCGAACAGTTCTCCCGCCGCGCGACCTGCACTGAGGATGGTGAGGAAGATGATGGCCCACGCATACCGGCGGGCGCTCTTGCGGTCCAGGTCACCCCTGAGCTTTCTGAGCACGAGGATCAGCAGGTAGAGCGGCCATGGTTTGAGCAGGATGGCGAGGGTCCGGAGCGGGCGTTCGGCGGTTTCCGGAAATCCAAGCAGTCCCATGTCTCCGGCCACATCCATCACCGAATCGAACGCCTCAATGAGGGCCAGGAGGGCGAGCAACAGCCAGCTCTTGTCCCGCTTGTCCTGGAACCAGATCACGATGGACAGGATCAGGATGATCAGGTTGACCCCCGTGAAGATCCCGAAGTGCATTGAGACTCGTTGTGTTCCATAGACCGTATCCGGCCGATGGATGGACAGGTCACAACCATTGGCCGCCAGGGTGGTTCCGGGCGCACCCGTGATGCGCAGGGCGATCACTTCCCGTTCTCCGTCGCACAGGAACGTGAACACGGAACTCACGTACGGAAGGGAATCGGACAAGGGCATGCCTTTGCTTCCACGCAGCAGGGGCATGGCTTGCGAGCGCAGAATGGATCGGCCATTGAGGAATACGTCGATCGCTGCCCTCGAGCCCAGGCTGAGTACGAGTGGAACATTCTTCAGGTCCTCGTCGGGATCGAGCCGATAGCGCACCCACCAGGTGTTCACTCCGGCTACAAGGCTGTCCTCACCGGCGTAAACGAAGGGCCAGGCCTTGTCGTCCCATATCCGCTCAGCGAACGCGCTATCGTCCGTGAAGGCCATGCGGGGCCTGCCCAGATCGCGCAGGTCGATACCCGGGATCTCCTGCCCCTGTCCGGGCAACTCGATGTGTCTTTCGCGCAGATCGTCGGCATCGAGACGTCGGGGACCCTCGCGGTCGACCACGGATGTCTTGCCTGGCTGGGCGTGCAGGAGACCGCACACCAGTATCACGGTTACCGCCACCGACCAGCGTAGCACATGGTGCATGGTGGAAATGTAGCGATCGTATCCCGGCCCGATCCATCCGTGGCAAGTGACCGTTCGCAGCTGGTGGTCGCTATCCGGGATGCGCACCACCTTGCGCGGTCATAGGCCACGGGCATTTTCGGTCCATCGCCTGCCGTGAATGTGGCAAAGGCACTATTTCCCGGCGCCGGAGGTCGTAGACCCGCCCAATACCACACCGGCGGTCACGTAGTAGGTGAAGAACTTGGCATCACTGGAGAATCCGTCGACTTCCTTGTGGGCCTTGGTGAGCCCGTAGCTGATACCCGTTTCCAAGGAGATGATCCACAGGTCGATGCCGGCACCGGCATCCAGGTTGAAGGAACCGCTGTTGTAGTCCTTGAGGTCGACCTTGATGTTGTCGTCCTTACCCGTGGCGCTGATCAACCAGTTGTAGGTCGGCCCGGCGTTCACACGCAGGCGGAAGTCATCGCCATCCAGGAGGTTGTACCCGACCTCGGCCTTCACCTTCATCGAGTTCCAGATCAGATGGTCCTCGGTAACAAGGCTGTCACCGACACTCACCGCGGTTTTGCTGCTGACGAAGTAGGCGCCCGGCTGGAAGTAGAAGCGCTGCCCGATGCGCAGATCCGCACCCGCAAGCACTCCTACGTCGGACTTGTACTGCACACCTTCCTGCTCCGGGGTGAGCGTGGTCAAGGCCATGCCCAGTTGCGGATTGAAGGCGACCTGTGCGGTGGTGACCAAGGGAAAGGCGAGGAACAGGAGGGAACGCAGGCGGTCCATGTGGGATGGTTCAAATTGTGCCAGCCAAAGTTGCTTCTGCGAATTTGGGCATCAACACGTAGAAATACCGGTTTTCCATGGCTTCCAGTCTGGTCAGGGATGCTCGTAGGAGGCGAGTGATCAGGATGTGGAGAGCACCACGGTCCGGTAAAGAGCTACCCGCCGTTCACCGAGGTTCGGCCGGCCGTTGAAGATGTGCCCCTTCATGCAGCTGTGGTGTCGATCGCACGAGTCGGATGCCTAGAAGTATCAGCCAAACCAGCCAGAGTGTGCTTCCCAGGAAGCCTGCCAGGCCCCATACAGGAACGTCGGGTATCACGGTGGAGAAGAGTTCGAGCTGGCTCAGGAGATAGATGCCCGATGCGACGAAGGCAAGGACCATCATCCATCCGGGCAGAAGGCGCAAGCGCTTCATGGCCGCCGCCATCGACAAGGTCCACACGATGGTAAAGAGTTGCCCGAGGTGTTCGCCCAAGGCCACACCCCCGTACTGATGGATGGTCAGGAAGGAAGAACGGGCCGCAGCTTGCGCCATCGCATCCCCGCGCACAAACGCGTCCGCGAGCGCGGGCACCACGAAGGTCCAGCGCAACAGTCCCACCATTTGCACCATGAGGCCGATCACGCCGATGGTGGTCGTCATACGCACGTAGGTCACCTGCTGCTCCAGACGCTGGCCGAGCATCACATAGGCGCTGAGCAGGGGCAGGCCGACCAGCGCGAAGGCCCACCAGGTGAGGATCAAGGGGGCACCTCCGCCGTGGAAGCGTGTGAGGATCTCACCGATGTCCTGCCGCAGGATGCCCGGATAGTCGAAGGTGATGGTCAGCGCGGTGTAGGGCAGGAAGAGCAGCAGAGCGCCGATAAGGAAGAGGAGGCCGATGGTGCGCATGGGTTGAAGGTGCTGGAAGAGCTGGCTGTGGATCAGAGAACGATGGAGTAGCTGAGGCCGCCGGTGGGGTTCACGTACGTGGGCTTGTCCTGGGCCATCAGCATGAGCCCGCCGATGCGCAGGTTCAAGCCTTTCCAGATCGACCAACGGAAGCCGACATCCACCGAGCCGGCGTTCAATCCTTTGTAGTCGGCATTGATGCCGCGCAGGTAGCTGAATTGGGCATAGAACGAACTGGGGTTCTCCTTTCTGCCCACCGGCGCGAACCAGTAGGTCGTGCCCACTTTCCAGAAGTTGGTGGTCACGCTATCCAGGGCGGTGAGGTAGTAGCCTGCGTGGACGGACACGTTGTAGTGCCGGTATTCCAGTCCGATGCTGGGGTTGCGGAAGCCGTTGATGCTGAGCTCGTGCTTGGGGAAGCGGCTCTGGGCTCGGGCGGAGAAGGCGAGGAGCGTTACGAGGAGGAGGCTGGTGAGGTGTTTCATGGCGTCGTTTGTTTGACGCCGCAAAACACCCCCGGCCCGAACAGGCCGGAAAGGACATTTGTCCAAAAGCGATCGCGCTCGGCTTCTTCTTACCGAACTGCTCTCCGGATGCGGCTCAAGTGCCGCGGTGTAACCCCCAGGATGCTCGCCAGGTACTGCAGGGGGATGCGCTGTAGCAGCTCCGGTTCTGTGGTGATCAGGCGGTGGTAGCGCTCTTCGGCCGAGAGTACGAGCAGCTCGTGGCGGCTCTTGTCGATGCAGCCGATCTGCCACTCCAGCAGACCGATGTAGTAGTTCTTGAAGGAAGGAAGTTCCTCCAACAGGGCGCGCATGTCCTCTTTCACGATGCGCCAGACACGGGCCTTCGTGAGCGCGCGTATGCCCTCGTTGCTCGGCGTGCCGTTGAGGAAGCTGGCTACTGAAGCCAGAAAAGTGTTCTCCGCCGTCACGTACGTGGTGCGCTCCTCACCGTCAGCCGGGAAGTAGTACTGGAACATGCCCTGTTCGATGAAGCCGAGGTGCATGCTCACCTGGCCGGCCTCAACGAAATGATCATCCTTGTCGTAGTCCTTCGGTTTGAACGAGCGCGCGATGCGTTCGATGTCCGCTGTGCTGAAGCCGGCCGTGCCGAAGATGACCTGGAGCAGTTCCATGGGGTGCGGCAAGATAGGAGCGCGCCATACCGCCGATCACCCGGGTTCCGGGGCGTTCAACTTCAGGTCTTGTCAGGTCCGGTCCCCGTTCTCACGCGGCTCCTTTTTAGGCAGACGCGAGAGGAAGAGGGCGGAGAACGCGAGGCCCGCGAAGAACGTCGAAGCTGCCTGGGTCTTGTGACCGGAGCGGACCGCCAAGATGGCCGAGGTCGTGCAGCAGACCAGTATCGCCGCGATGCAGAAGAGCATGAGCGTGCGGCGGCGGGCAGGATCCATCACAAGGTAGCGCATTGCCGAAAGTAAGCTGGTTGTGGTCGGGGAGCGGCAAGGCGAATTCGCGCCTCCCACGGGTTCAAGCGCAACGCCCCGTTCGCAGTAGTCCCGGGCACAGGACTTGTCTCTAGCGGTTCAATCA
Organism: uncultured Chryseobacterium sp.; assembly: GCA_964649165.1. GTDB lineage: Bacteria > Bacteroidota > Bacteroidia > Flavobacteriales_F > PHOS-HE28 > PHOS-HE28. The sequence goes on along the minus strand of CAZYPC010000064.1, from coordinate 1,884 downwards.
TCGAGGCCCTTGCCCTCCATGATCCGCTCGATGTTCTTCTCGATGCGCGCTTCCCGTGTCTTCGCCTGTTTCGCGGTGGAGAAGAAGAGCAGGTAGCCGCGTTGGCGTCCGGGTGTCAATGCGTTGAACGCCTTTTTCAGTGCGGGCGTTCTCGCCAGCCTGCTCTTGAACTCGTCCGGCATGTCGAACTCGGCTGTCTCCTTCAGCGCGACCTTCAGTCCGGCTTTTTCGACTTCGATGGCCTCGCTCATATAGAGCGCGATGATGCGCTCCTTTCTCCCGATCTCGGCGAGGCTGGTGAAGCGCAGCTGTCGTGCGCTCTGTACGTTCTTCGTTTGCTGGATCAGCAGGCCTTGGTCGTCCTTCAGCAGCGCACCCTTGTGGAAGAGCAGGGCGCAATAGTCGTTGAAGCCGTGCATGAGGAAGACATTCTTGCCCTTGAGGGTGTAGCAGGGATGGCCCCACTTCAACTCTTCGGTGAGGCCGCTGTCCAGCGCGAGGTCGCGCAGCTTCGCGAACGCCTCGCTCCACGGGGTGTCCTTCTTGAAGAACCAATCGACCTTGGGGTTCGTCGCCTTGCGCGCCATGAGCATGTTGAATGGACGTCAAAGGAAACACACGGCCCACCGACGATCGCGGGCTCCGAGCGAACTTTGAGGCAGCATGCTCACCATCGATCTGCCGGTATTCCCGATCCTCACCACGGACCGCATGGTCCTGCGGCAGCTCCGATCCTCGGATGCGGAGCAGGTCTTCACGATGCGTTCTGATCCGCTCGTCATGCGGCACGTCTCGCGGCCGCTGGCCATGACCATGAAAGATGCGTCCGAGCTTATCGACCGGATCACCACCATGGTCGCTGCGAAGGATGCCGTGCAGTGGGCGATGACCTTGAAGAATGACGACCGGCTCATCGGGATCATCGGTTTCTGGCGCATCATCAAGGAGCATCACTACGCGGAACTGGGCTACATGCTCGCGCGTGCGCAATGGGGGCGGGGCCTGATGAGCGAGGCGATCGGTGCCGTGCTGGCGTGCGGGTTCACTACGCTCGGCTTGCACAAGGTGGAAGCCATCACCCGTCCGGCGAACCTGGGTTCTATCCGAGCGCTGGAGAAGAACGGCTTCGTGCGCGAAGCGCACTTCAAGGAGAACATCTTCTGGGAAGGAACCTTCCATGACTCGCTGCACTACGGACTTCTGTCGCCGTCGTAGAGCGGACCTCACGCGAGCCAACCCGGGATCGCCGCCGCCTGCTTCACCCACCTGGCCAGCTGCTGCTCGTCGAGCTCGTCGCCTTCGCGGATGTCCAGGTAGCGCACGTCCTTCTGCTTGCTTTCGCCCGGTGGGAGCGGCTCCAATGAGGAGCCTTTGAAGAAGGCCACCTTCACGTACTTGGCGAAAACGTGGAACGAGAGGAACCAGCCCTGGTCCTCGATGCCATAGAACGGAGAGTTCCATTTCACTGCTTTCCTCACCCGAGGCAATGCACGTGTGATAACCGCATCCACGCGTTCGCCGACGGCGCGCTTCCAGGCTGGCATGGCTGCGATATAGGCTTGTACAGGTGCTTCGCCATCGCCTTTCGCGATCTGTGGGTTCCCACCGGAGAGCAGCTTCACGGGCTTGGGTTTCCCTGCGGTCGTAGTAGCGGTGGTCGACTTTCCGGTCGCCTTGGTGGGCTTCTTAGCGGAGGTGGCCATGTCCCAAATATCGCAATGCCGGGCGCAGCAGCGGAACCAGCTCATAGTCTCTCCGGTCCGACAGGGGCACATCGGGCTGACACGATCGCCTCGTGCTCTGGATCATGAAAGCGAAGGCACCTTCAAGCGGGTCGAGCGGGATCATTCAGCTCCGCTCCTGGCATGAACGAAGTACATCTCC
>CAZYPC010000063.1:0-26496 GCA_964649165.1 uncultured Chryseobacterium sp. | reverse complement strand
CCAGGTGGATCACCTCGGCGCCGGTGCTCTGGATGATGCGCCGCATGATGTTGATGGCGGCATCGTGGCCATCGAAGAGTGAGGCGGCTGTTACAACACGGATCTTGTTCTTGGGGACGTAGGGGGCGGCTTGGACGAAGGACATGAGGCGAAGGTATCGGTGGGCAGCCCATGGAAGCGCCGACGCCCATTGCATGTAGCTTCGAGCCATGCGTCAGCTGATCAGCTCACTCTTGCTCGTGAGTGCCTTGGGTGCCGCCCACGCCCAAACCTGGTGCCCGCCCGGCGCCACCTGGACGCACGATTATGGCGATGTCCTCCTCGGCTATGTGGGCGTGCAACGCGCCGAGTACGTCGGCGATACAATGGTGGGCGGATACCTCGCCCAGGAGCTGCGCCAGACCCACGTGGTCGCGCCATGGGGAACCACCAACTACGCGCCGTATTCCACGCCTTCCTTGTACACCAGGTTCGCCAACGACATCGTGTACATCTGGGACGGTGTGAGCGCGTACGACACCATGTTCTGGTTCAGCGCCTCACCGGGAGACAAGTGGCACGCTCCCGGCTGGCCGGATGATGGGACCATCGAGGTCACCGTGCTGGATACGGCCACCGTGGTGCTGCAAAGCGTGCCGCTGCGCCGCTTGGTGGTGGAGCATGTCACACCATGGCCGATCGACACCATTTATGAACGGATAGGTTCCACGTTCTTCTACCTCAACGGCTGGAGCTGGTACGTCACGGACATGCCTTGGAACGGGTTGATGTGCTATAGCGATCAGGACATCGACCTTGTTGTGCCGGGTGTGATCGATTGCGGATCAACGTTGTCCACACCCGAAGCGAGCGGCACGCAGTTCCCGCTGCTCTTTCCCAATCCGTGCAGCGACCGCTTCACCGTGGATCTCCCGCCCGGTCCGCACACCATCTCCCTCCTCGATGCCACGGGCCGCCTTGTGCTGCAGCAGCGCACCACCGATACACGACCGGTGATCGCCACGGAAGCGCTGCCTGCGGGGTTGTACCGCATTGCCGTGCGCGATGAGCAGGGCGCGGTGATGGGTTCGACGTGGGTGAAGGAGTGAGGCGTTCACTCCGGATCGACCGGTCCCCGCTTTAGCGTGATGGCCCGCTCGGGGCATGCTGGCACGCAAAGCCCGCAGGTGTGGCAGGTTCCTGGCAGCAACACGCAAGTCTTATGGCCTTTAGCTCACCGGAAGTCCTTCAACCACTCCACGAAAGCGGCGAACTGCTTGGTGGAGATCGTATGCGCGGTGCTGTCCTCGGCATAGGTGATGGCGATACCGAGGTGCTCCAGTTCGCGCTTGTTCGCTTCGGCATAGGCCACCGGCAACATCGCATCGCCGGTGCCATGCGAAACGAAGGCCTTCAGCCTGGACACCTGTGCACCTGATGCGATCGCGGGCTTCACCTCTTCCACGAAACGACCGCTGAAAACACCGAAGCCCGCCACGAGGTCCGGATGCGTAAGTGCAATGGTCTCCGACATGTTCGCGCCCTGACTGAAGCCGGCCACAACGATGCGCTCCGCATCCACTGCTCCCGCATGCAGCGACCTTTCGATCAATTCCACAACCGCCGCTCGGCTTTCCGCCTCCGCCTTCGGATCGATGGTGATACGCCCTTCCTGCATGCTCACAGGATACCAAGCGAAACTGCCCGGGCCCAGCGTGAGCGGGCCGCGTACCGACACCACCATCCACTCCGCGGGTATGCGATCGGCCAGCGCGAAGAGGTCGTGCTCGTTGCTGCCGTAGCCGTGCAGTAGCACCAGGAGCGGCGCAGGACCCTTGCCCTGTGGCGCACGTTGCACGTGCACGAGTTCTGTCGGCACGGGATCGGTCGGCTGTGAAGGTGCTGTTGGCGGTGTCATCATAGCGGCGAGGAGCAGATGGACGGTGCGCATGGGAAGCAGCGGTGTGTTCAAGCGTGGCTCAACAGCACGCGGTTGCCGGTGGGGTCTTTCACCCAATGTCCCTCCGCAGTGGTCTCGTACGCACCGACGTTCCGCAGCGCTTCTTCCAGTTTGGCCTTCATGGTATACACGATGTGGAAGTGGTGAAGCCCGGCGCTGTCGGCCGGTGCGAGGGGTTTGTTCACGCCGTGCCAGCTGTTCATGGCTACCCTGTGCTGGTAGGGCCCGCCAGCGCTCAGGTCCGCGTACATGTATTGCGGAAGGAAATTGAATTGCAGGAAGCCGAGCTGCTTGTAGAAGGCATCGGAACGTTCCACGTTGTTCGCGTAGAGATGGATGTGCCCCACGTACGCGCCATCGCTGATGATGCCGGCAGAGCCGGTGGCGGGCAGGTGCCGTAGCACAGCCTGCACATCCAGTTCCGCGGAGGCCGGGCGCACCGTACCGTCGGCATCCTCCATGCGCAGCCCGCCGGTGGTGATCACGCGCTTGAAGCGTTCCGGGGTCTCCAACGCGAACTCGATGGTGATGCCATCCGGATCCTGCAAATAGACCGACTGCGTCATGGTGTGATCGATGGGCGAGCAGGGATAATTGTTCTCGCGCACGCGCTGCAGCATCTGCGCGAACTCGGCGGCGTCGCGCGCGTGCACCGCCACATGATAGAGCCCGCTGAAGCCTTCCTGGAAGGGGATGCGGGCGGCCTGGTGCACCACCACCAGTGTGCGTGCCTCAGAGCCGAACTCGGCACGTTGAGCATTCGAGCTGCGCACTTTCATACCGCCGATGCGGGTCCAGAAGCTGATGGCGCGTTCAATGGATGTGACGTTGAGGTGCACTGCGCCGAAGGTGGCGAAGCGTTCCGATGCGGGTTGTGGCCGCGTGGCCGCGAGGGCGTTGACGACCGAAGAGAAACCGTCCATGGCTGTGAAGATGGATGCCCCGGCGAGGCCTGTGAGAAAGGTGCGTCGTTGCATGGGTGAGTAATGTGGTGCGAACGTACCCGGCCTGTTCGCCGCGTGGATTGACCTATGGTAAGAAAGGCCTGGAGCTCGTCACGCACTTCTTAGCATACATCAATGGAGCACGCTTGAAGAGCCCGGCACTTTTGCCCTCACAAAACCAACACACAATGAGAACGATCGTCATTCCTTCCGCCTTCGCAGCGCTGATCGGCCTTTCAGCCTTCACCGCTGCCACCACCCTCAACGCGCCGATGTCCATCGCTGATGGCTATGCGGTGAAGTTCACCAGCAAGGATCCCACCGGGGTCTTCGAGAAGATGAAGGGGACCGTGGTCTTCAACGAGCAGGACCTCGCCGCCGCCAGCTTCAACGTGAGCATCGATGTGGCCAGCATCAACTGCGGCAACGGCATGCAGAACCGCCACGCGAAGAGCGCCAAGTGGTTCGACGCCGAACAGTACCCGGAGATCACCTTCGCGTCCACCGGTGCGAAGAAGACCGCCACGGGCTACGAGACCACCGGCAAGATCACCATGCACGGTGTCACAAAGGACCTTACGATCCCCTTCACCTACGCCCCCAGCGGAACGGGCGGCGTGTTCGCAGGCACCTTCGAGGTATCGCGCAGCGCTTTCGGTGTTGGCGAGCCCAGCAAGAAGGTGCCCGATGTGCTGAAGGTGGAGGTGACCGTGCCTGTAAAACTCTAAGGCCATGCGCACCCACCTCATCCATGCCTTGGTAGCCGGTGTGCTCGCCGCCGTGGCCGCCATCATCTACATCCAGGTGTACTCCGCAGCCCTTGCAGTGGATTTCAGCAGCGTGGCCAACCCCATGGGCGCCGCGTTCTCCACGATCATTGGCTTGCTCATTGCTGGTCTTGGTCGCCACTTCTGGGGCCGCTGGGTGAAGCGCAACACGGAGGTCTCCTTCAACGCGATCTTCACCGTGCTCACCTTCGCATCCATCGCGCCCGTGTTCGGCATGACGCTGCCGCTCACGGTGGAAGCGCCGGAGCTCTTCATCGGCATGGTCGTGCCCACGCATCTGTTCCCGCAGCTGTTCTGGCACGTGAGCGCGCCGCTGTTCGCGCCGGCGCAAACCTGAAGGCGATCGGTGATCCGGTGAACGCGGAGGGCGGGAGCGCGCAGGTGCTTCCGCCCTCGCTGCGTCAGGACCGGTCAAGCCCGCTGTGCTTCCCACTGCCGCCCTTGGCGATGCCGTTGCGGATGCGACTGAGCGATTCAGGTGTAAGACCGAGATAACTGGCGATGAGCTTCTGAGGGAGCCGTTGCGCCAATCCAGGATAGGTGGCGATGAAACGGAGGTAACGCTCCTCACCCGTTGCGGCCATCAGGTCCACGATGCGATCATTTAAAACAACCACGTTCATGCGCACCTTTTGGAGCACGGCCTTGATCATCTCCGGGTGCTTGGTGGCCACCTAATCGATCAGTTCGAAATCCACCTCCATGGACTCCCCATCCTCTAAAGCATCGATAAAGAGCGTAGCGGGCGTCTTGCGCATGGCCGCGCGCTGGTCCCCGATCACCCAGGATTCGGGCGCGAACTGGAGCACGTGTTCCTTTCCATCCGCGTCGATCACATAGGAACGCAAGCAGCCTCGTATGATGAAATAGCCCCTGGTGACCGCATCACCCGGTCGTTGGATGATATCGCCTTTGGCGAACCGCCGTTTGCGAGCACCGCTCTGCAGAATGACCTCCTCGAACATACGCCGTGAAGTTATCCTCGGGATCGCGATCCACGTTCCAATGACCTGCTCGAGATCCCGGACGCGCGGAGCCACTGTGCTACACAAGGTCCGCTCCGGGAAAACGAGCGGGGTGGAAAGAGAAGGGTGAAGGGTGAGTGCGGAAAGCTGAGGTGTGAAGTACGTGCTGCCACTTCACACCTCACACCTCCAGCGCTGCCATCCCGGAAACGAAAGGATCCCGGACCCGCGTTACTTCGTTGCACGACATGCATTGGTCGAACATGCGCGCATTCCTGTTCCTTTTCCTCAGCGTTCCGATCCAGTTGTTCGCCTGCACGGCGTTCAAGGTGACCGCGGACGGCCGAACGCTTATCGGCAACAACGAGGATGCCTGGAGCATCAACGCGCAGGTGCGCTTCGAGCAAGGGCATGACGGTGCGTATGGCGCCATCTACTTCGGGCATTTCAACGGTAGCCCCATGCGCGACATGACGCACCAGATCGGCATGAATGAAGCAGGCTTGGTGGTCGACGGTCTTTCCGTGCAACGGGGCCCGTTCAAGCAGCGGCCCGGTGCACGGTGGGTGAGCGCCTCCGATGCCATGCTTCACGCGATGTGTACCTGCGCCACCGTGCACGATGTGGCGGCCTACGCGCGCACGGTGCAGGTGGGCCTCGTCGGCAGCATGCTCTTCTTCTGTGATCGCAGCGGTGGCTATCTGGTCATCGAGCCGGACACCATGTTCCTCGGTCATGACCCATGGTACGCGGTGGGCAACTGGCGCATGAGTTCATGCAGTGACCCGAACAGCATCCCCGTTCCGAGGCTTCAAGCGGGCCGTGCGCTGCTGGCCGAAGACAGCGACGCATCGGTGGAGAGCGCGACGCGCGTGCTGGAAAGTATGAAAGCGTGCAGAAGCAAGATGGGCGAGGGCACCTTGTTCAGTGCGCTGTTCGATCCTGCGCTGGGCCAGGCCCATCTCTACTTCTACCACGACTTCCACGAGCGCGTCACCTTCGACCTGAAGCAGGAACTAGCGAAGGGCGACCGTACCATCGACATGGCTTCTCTTTTCGGCGCGCGTCCGGAGTACGACGTGCTGAAGCGCCACGTCACGCCTTTCCATAAGCGCTGGCTGTTCTGGATGATGACGGTATGGGATGCGCTCAGTGTTTTGCTGGGGATCGCTTGCTTCATCTGGCTCTTGCGCGAAGTGGTGCGCATGCTTCGACGCCGCCCGCATGGACCCTTCTTCGCGCCGGTGCTGCACGGCTTGGTGAACGTCGTGCTCGTCGCGCTCCTTTCCGCGCTGCTCTTCACGGAAGCACCTTACTACTTCGGTCTCGGAGACACGCACCCTGCGCTGGCCTGGCTGCCCGCATTGTTACTGATGCTCATGGCCGGCTTCCTCTATTTCAAAACGTCGCGCACGTGGCGTCTCCTTACCATCGCACAGATCATCCCTGTTGTGGCTCTGCTCGGCTACTGGGGCCTGCTGTGGCCTTGATGGTTCATCCCTTCGCGCAGGCCTTGATGTCCTTCACCTCAAGGATGATCTTCGGATAGCCTTTCAGCACGCAATTGATCATGGCCAGGCCCACTTGCTTCATGCTGCAGGTTACCCAAGGCGTGAGCACTGCGAAGACCGGCACCAGCGTCCGCATCCACCTCTTCGGGTTGCGCATGCCTTTCGTGATCGTCATGATGCCCGGCCGGAAATTGTAGTTGGCCTTGAAGCCGATGCGTCCGAGGTCGTTCTCGGTGCGACCCTTCACACGGGCCCACATGAGCTTAGCTTTCTCTGTGCTGTCGGTGCCACCACCGGAGACATAGATGAACACCGCACCCGGGGAAACGGGATGCAGCGCTTTCGCAAAGGCGATGACCGTGTCATATGTCAGGCGCGTGAAGTCCGCTTCGTTCTTCCCGACCGAACTGACGCCGGCACAATAGAAGCAGCCATCGTAGCCGCGTAACTGCTCGCTCGCGGCATCGACCGACAAGAAGTCTTTCACAAGGAGTTCCTTGAGCTTCGCATGTTGGCGGCCACAACTCTTGCGCCCAACCACCAGCACTTCATCGATGTCTTGATGTGCCAGGCACTCAAGGAGGACGCCTTCGCCAACATAACCCGTAGCGCCCGTTATGATGACACGCTTTCCCATGCGGCCAAGCTACGGGTAGCATACGGCCACGCCGCTGCGAGAGCAGCGTTCACCAGGCAAGTTGCGTCCTTTGTGTAAACGATGCCCATGAGCCGACACCTGACCCTTCTGCTTGTGCTCGTCGGTTTGCAGGCCAATGCCCAGAACTGGTGCGCGCCCGGTGCCGAATGGCTGTTCAACTTCGGTTCCATGCAGGCCAGCGGTGTGCGACGCGCTTGGTATAGCGGTGACACCATCGTGGGCGGCCAGCCCTGCCAGCGCATCGATCATACCATCCTGGCCTATGAGCCGGCTCCCCCCTTGGGTTCGCCTTTCACATACCAGGACCAGCCGTTCTTCACCAGCACGCAGGGTGATCTGGTGCGGCTCTGGGATGCGGTGAACAGTGCCTTCGACACGCTGGCCTGGTTCGGTGCGGCTCCGGGTGATCATTGGGAACTGCCCGGCCTTTCCGGGCTCACACGCTTCGATGTGCTCGACACCGGCACGCGCGCGGTGAGCGGTATCCTGCTGCACTACGTCGTGGTGGAGGAACCCATCGTGATGGGCAACGTGGATACCCTCTTTGAACGGATCGGCTTCGAATATTTCTACTTGCTGCCCGCTGCGTCACTGGTGGTCGACTACACCACCAACTGGCTAGTGTGCTACCGCGATGACCAGATCGCCCAATTCGACGGCTGGTTCCCGGGTGGTGAACCTTGCGACTTCCATGTGTCCGTCATGGAACATCAGAACACGCTCACCCAGCCCTATCCAAACCCCGGTGCCGACCACCTCACGCTTTCCATGCCCGCAGGTTCGCACAAGATCACCATCCGCGATGCGATGGGCCGCATCGTGCTGCAACAACGGAGCCGTGGAGAACGGACGTCGATCGATACGACCATGCTCGCGCCGGGAACGTATGTGGTACGTGTGGATGAAGGATCACAACGAGCGACCTGGGTGAAACAGTAAGGTGCACCCGTTCGAGGTGCAGGTATTTATTGCAACGCTAACCGCGCCTGTGTCGTGCCACTGTGGGAGCGCACTTCGACGATGTAGAGTGCCTGGCGGAGCCCCGACAGGTCGAGGTCCAGTCGGACCGTACCGGCGGGCCACAGCAGTGAACGCACCGAGCGGCCCTCGGCGCTGAAGATGCGAACGGTAGCGTCGTTGCGCGGTGCGCACGCCAGGGTCAAGGTCACCTGGTCGTTGGCCGGGTTCGGCATCAGGCTCAGTTGTGGTCGTGCTGCGGGGAGGTCGGAAATGCCAACGCTGCAGGCAGCTGGCAGATCGAAAGCCTCCGTCTGGTCATTCCGGTAAAAGGGGTCGCCCTGGTCGGCGCTGAAGCCGAGGCCGCGCTGGGCGAACACATTCCAGATCAGGCAGGCGTGCTCTGCCCCATAGTTCAATGTATCGGCGCGCAGGATCGCATCGCGTCCGTCCACGAAGCCCGGATTACAAGGCTGCAACTTCAACCCGTCCATCATCAGTTGGATGGCCATGTTGTTACCACCCGTTCCGTTGTATACATCGGGGTCCCAACCATGTTCCTCGATAAGTGCCCAGTTGAGGTCCCAGAGCATGGTGGCCCACACGAAACCTATTCCGTGCGGTTCGGAAATGGCAGGGTCGTTCGTGGCCGCATAGGTGTAGTCGTTGATCGAGAGGTCGGTGGAGTAGGGGGCTGGACGGATGCCATTCCCATCGGTCTCCTGGTCGCGTACGAAGGTGCCCACACCACGTATCGTGGAACCTTCATCGCCGGGGCGCATGGTGAGCATCAGCCCCATCCAATCGCTCCAGCCTTCTCCCATCTGCTCAGCGTTCCATAGGCAATCCGAATTGTCCGGGCCACCGGTGAGGCGGGTCGAAACGCCATGCCCATACTCGTGCGCGATGATCCCGTTGTCGAAGTCCGGATCGAGCAGCACATCGGGCTCCAGGCTCTGCAGTGTTCCGTTCACCGGACCATCCTCGAGCGCCTGCTTGAGGATATCACCGTCGGCTTGCGAGATCATCACGGCAGGAATGAAGATGCCTTCGCCCCCATCGCCGCCCATGGGAATGGGTTCGCCGGGAGCGTTGTTCACGACGATCGCAGCGAGGGCGCCAGCGTCCTGTACGGCATACACCTTGTCGACGAAGTTGCACAGGCCGCGATCGACGAGGGCGATGTTGCCGGCCAGGGCGCCGGGATTCATCAACAGATCACACCCGTCGTGGAGAGGCTCCCATTCATCCTCCAGGAGCACGATCCCCGTAGTGAGCGGCACTTCGGGTAGCAGGGGACCGAAGCCTGCCAGTACCGTATAGTAGGCCCCTGCTATCGATCCAGGAGAAGTGATGGTAAGGTTGCTGTCCGCGGAACTACGCCACAGGTACATCTGCATCTGCCCGGGCGATCCGTCCGGTGGGGTTCCGAAGTTGGCGTTGTTCATCCCGCCGCCGTCCTGCGCCTGCGCGATCACCGCGTCGCCACCCGCACCGGAGCCGCTCGCATTGAAAGTCTGGAAGTTGCCGCTTTCCTCATCGAAGCCATAGTGGTACCATACGTCGTGCAGGACATTGCACGCGTAGAAGAGATTGGTGATGGCCGCGTCAAGGTATTCCTGCGGCTGTTGTGCGGGTTCGTAAGGGAAGTCGAAATCCAGGGTTGGTCCGCCATCGGGACTGTACCCTGGAAGGTCGTCGTTGTCCATATCCTCAAAGGCCTGCACGTTATTGCCCTGCGTATTCGTGAACTCAGCCCCGTCGATGCCGTTCACATCATGCCATCCGAACGGGGAGGCGAGAGGATCAGCGGGGTCGGTGACCAGTGTGTGCGGGCCATGTAAAGGGCTTTCAGTGGGGTAGGGGAAGACGCGGTACGCGGACCCGTCAGGTGGCGGAGCCAGGGGTGAAGGTGCCCGGGCCAGATCGTCGAGAGCGCGATATGCGGAAGTAACAGGGGCAGATGCGGCGCAATGCACGAAATAATCATTGTTGCGAAGGATATTTCCGTCGTGCGCATCCACGGCGAGGTGCCACCAATCGGTGTTGGTGATGGAACGGATGGTGAGGTCCCACGCGAGCGCTATGCGACCATCTGGAAGCGCCTCGTAGATGAGCTTCGCACTTATCGGGTCAAGCGAGATACCGGCCCGGTCAAAGACCAGGTCATTGGTGGAGATCGTGCGTTCAACGTGAGGTTCCGGGGCAGGAAGACCGAGGTTCATGGCAGCACGGAACAGAGCATCCGTCGCGCTCAGGGTCGGTACCGGGGCAGGGGCCTTTCCGCTCACGTCCCTGCACAACCGATCACCGAACGAGACCACTTCGCCAGAGCGAACAGCGAAGCTCGCGACCGCGCCATGCACCGACAGGCCATGCGCGGACTGCTCGATATAGAGGTAGGTGATGCCCTTTTTGTCCGTGCTGCTGCTCGTGATCCTCCAATCCATCGCGTCCTTCTCGGTCAACCCCGAGGTGCTCCGCCTCTCATGCAGGAATTCGCGCACCAAGGCGGGCGCATCCTGCGCCACCGAAGGACCAACGACCAGCAGGAGAAGAGGAATGAGTGCGGTTCGGTTGCGGGTGGGCATCATAGGACCGTTGGCAAGGATGGGAGCGAAGGACACGGCAATGTACCGGACACGGTGCATGGACGGCGCGTCCACCGGCATGAACGGAACAAGGTCGCTGCCCCTTGACCGGACTCCCTATTTGATTGCCGTGTCGGACGATGCTCGACCTGCCGGTGCATGGGAGAATGGGCATACCCTCCAAATGCAATTCGATCGAATGTGATTGATATACAGGAAATTATGATGTTCGCGATAGGTCACGAACACTCGGGATGAACGCTGGACTTGACAAATGCATCGACAAGGATCCAGTTTTGCTCGACCTAGGCACCTCTTTCCTCGATGAAGTATTGCGCCACGCCCTCTTGGTTGAAGTGTGTCTTGATCGCAGGGCTGTGGGCTATCAGCAGCGTTGCTTCGAAGGCACAGAAGGCCCAGGAGTTCGATAGGATCATCGAATTCGCTTCCGCCTTCACCGAAGCCCAGTCCAAGTTCATCCATGAGGGTGTCCGCGATCAGGATCCCGGCGCGCTGATCTGGGTAGATGTTCCTGCTCAGCAGGTTCTGTTACGTGCTCATGTGGTGATCGATCGCATGCAATTACAAGCGGTGGTCGGGGCTGGGGGCTTGGTGATCACTTATCTGGGACCGCCACGCATCGAAGCCGGTGCGCTGAAGTCCGCCGGTACGATGTCCCGAGCAGAGGCCCCGGTCTATCGGAACACGGGTGACCCCGCGTTGGATAATGCGCGCTATGAATTCGAGAAGAAGGCCTGGATAGAAGCCTACCCCGAACGCTATCTGCAGCAGCTTCAGACGCCCGTCGAGGAGCATTGAGCGTAAGACCGAGGTATCCACCATGCAACGCAACCTTTCTTCCAAACTCTTCGGGGCCCTCGTAGCAGGTCTCCAGGCGGTCGGTTCGTTCGCACAGCCGGCGAACAACAACCCCTGCGGTGCGGTTGTCCTTACCCCGAACGTCGCCTGTTCCAATACCGCAGGTACCTTGGTCGCGGCCACGGCCACGCCTTCCATCCCTCCTCCTGGCTGTGGCAACTATGTGGGTGGTGATGTGTGGTACCAAGTGACCGTTCCGGCATCCGGACAGGTAACGGTTACCACGAGCAACCAGGGGGGGAATATCAACACAGGGATGGCCTTTTACACGGCGGCATCATGCGCCGGACCATTCACGCTCGTGAGTTGCAACGACGACATCTTCATCATCCTCAACCTCTATTCCCGCATCACCTACACGGGCACACCGGGCACGGTGCTCTGGGTACGCGTGTGGAGGTATGGCAGCACAAGTGGTGGGACCTTCAACATCTGTGCGACCGCTCCGCCGCCGCCACCGACGAACAATGAACCCTGCGGGGCGATCCCAGTGCCCGTGACAGCGGGCTGCAATTTCGTGTCCTACACCAATGTGAACGCGACCAACTCGAGCACCACGCCGGGGCCCGGATGTGGATCGTTCGCCGGTTCGTTGGACGTGTGGTTCAGTTTCGTCGTTCCCGCCTCGGGCATCGCCATCATCGAAAGCAGCGCTGGGACAATGACCGATGGGGCGATGGCATTGTACTCCGCCACCGCCTGCAACGGGACCTTCAACCTGGTCCAGTGTGATGACGACAACGGTCCGGGCAACATGCCCTTCCTCTCGTTCACCGGGCTCACACCCGGAGCCACGTACTATTTGCGATACTGGGGGTACGCCGGGGCGACCGGCACCTTCAACCTCTGCGTGCATGGGCCTGCGTCCGTGCCTTCGGGCAACTGCGTGTACGTGCTGCAACTGTTCGATACCGGCAATAATGGCTGGGGAACATCGTACGTGAGCGTTTCGATCAATGGTGGACCTGCCACGAACTACACTGTTACCGGTACATATGACATCGTTCTCATCGGCGTGAACATCGGGAATATAATCGTTGTGCAGTACAATTCTTCGGGCGCCAACCAGGGGCAGAACAGCTACAACCTCGGGCTTCTCACCGGCGGTGGCCTCATCTTCAATTCCGGAACACCGCCGACGGCCGGTGTGGCCTTCACACAAACGGCTACTTGTACCCCGCCACCAGCGCCCGCGAACGACTGTGCCGGGGGGGCGACCATCTGCAACGGCCAGTCCTTCAACAACAACTCGAGTGGTACGGGCAATGTCGTGGACCTCAACGCCACGAACCAGGGATGCCTGGCTTCCGGTGAACGCCAGGGCACCTGGTACCGGTTCTCCCCGATATCCGCAGGCACCATCGGATTCACTCTGGCCCCGTCACTGGCCACAACGGACTACGACTTCGCCGTTTGGGGGCCGGCGAGCGGTGTCCAATGCCCGCCTGTCGGAGCACCTCTTCGCTGCTCTTACTCGGCGCTCACCGGGAACACCGGAGTGGGCAACGGGGCTGCGGACCTGACCGAAGGAGCTGGTGGAGACAAATGGGTAAGCACGTTCCCGGCCGTCGTCGGACAGGTGTATATCCTGTACGTCGATAATTTCTCCGCCAATGGACAGTCGTTCAACCTGACCTGGCAACTGGGCGGGGGGGCATCGCTGGATTGCACGGTGCTCCCAGTAGCCCTCACGGCATTCGGAGCTCAAGCGGTGGAAGAGGGTGTCCAGTTGGATTGGACCACGGCTACCGAGCACAACAATGATTTTTTCCTCATCGAACGTTCGCAGGATAGCGAGGGATTTACGGCCATCGGGGTATTGGAAGGTGCTGGCAATACGCAAGAGACCACCAGGTACCAGTTCATCGACCCCTCTCCCTCGCACGGGGTGAACTACTATCGACTGAAGCAGGTGGACCTCGATGGTCACGCGGAGCATTCTGAGGTCCGGCCGGTGTTCTTCCGCCGGGATGAAGGCCCCCTGATGATGGTCCCGAACCCGGGCTCGGATATGGTGCGGGTACTTCTACCGCGCTCCATGAAGAGTTGTTCGGTCAGCGTGATCGATGCCACTGGACGTGAGGTGTTATCCACGATCACCACCGGGGATCAAGCGGTCATCCGAACCGAGCACTTGCCACGAGGTGTGTATTCGATCCGAGCCATCGCCCTGAACGGCAACGCCTTGAGCAGCGGTCAGTGGGTCAAGGAGTAGCCTACGACCGTGCGCCCCGGGAACAGGGGATCGTTCAAAACAGGCCAGGTTGGTTGCCCTTCGCAGCGGCAACCCCATCGACCTTGTTCCGTATTCTGCGAAAGGGCATATTTGCTCCATGGCTTTCCTCTTCCACTCGTCAAGCCATTACCTTTCTTGCATGGGTCGTTTATTGTTCTGCCTTCAGTTCGGCATGGCTTGGGTCGGGTTGTGGGCCCAGAAGCCGGCGGAGCTGGACTACTTGATAAGGTTCTCCGCACCCATCGCGTCCGTTCAGGAGAAGTACATCCATGAGACTTTGCAGAGCCATGAGCCCGGTTCCGGAGTGTGGGTGGATCGCCCGAACCGCGAAGTGAAGGTGCGCACCCATGTCTTCCTGGAACGTGACGTTCTGCAAAGCGCCTGGTCCGGTGTGGGACTCACGGTAACGTCCATGACCCTCATCAACGGGGCACTTACCCAGGAACGCTCAATGCAGCCGGTCGAAGATCCATTTCCGGTTCTTGTTCCCACTGGGGACCCAGAGGCCGACAATGCCGCCTATGATGCTGCGAAGGCGGCTTGGATCAACGCGCATCCGGAGGCTTACCAGCTCATGTCCGCACCCCGCGAACACTGATCCATGATGTGCCTCACCCGTCCGGCATCGGGAGCGCGGCCAAGGCTGCTGCTCACAGGCGCGCTCGCCGCCTTCCTCTCGGTCGCGTTCGCGCAGCCCGGTAACGACAATCCCTGTGGAGCGGAAGTGCTCACGCCGGGAACCACCTGCGTGAACTCCACATGGAGCAATGTGGCCGCTACGGCTACGGTCGGCCCTCCCGCGCCCACCTGCGCCAGCTACGCCGGGGGTGACGTCTGGTTCCAGTTGACCATTCCAACAGGCGGGACCGTCACGGTGACCACAAGCACCGTAGGGGGAAGCGCGCTAACGGATTCCGGCCTCGGGTTCTACACGGCGGCCACCTGCGCCGGGCCGTTCACCCAGGTTGGCTGCAACGATGACTTCGTAGGAACGATGTCCCAGCTCACCTATACCGGAACACCGGGAGCCACGTTGTGGATCAGGGTCTGGGAGTACGGCAACAACGCCTTCGGTGCGTTCAACATCTGCGCGACCACACCGCCGCCGCCGGCCACCAACAATGAACCCTGTGGGGCGACACCCCTCACGGCCGGCGCCTCCTGTGTCTACACGCTGGGCTCCAATTCCGGTGCGACCGCGACCGCCGGACCGCCCGCTCCCACATGCTCTTTCTATGCCGGTGGTGATGTGTGGTTCCAGGTCACCATCCCTGCGGGTGGAAGCATCACCCTGACCGGCGATGTGGCCGGCGGCAGCTTGGTTGCGGACATGGGCATGGCGCTGTATACGGCACCCTCCTGCGCAGGACCTTTCACCCAGGTGGCCTGCGATGATGATAGCGGCCCGGGTCTCATGCCGATGATCACGTACACAGGCACCGCAGGTACCGTTCTCTGGGTGCGCATGTGGGAGTACGGCAACGACACGTTCGGCTCCTTCAATATCTGTGCGACAACACCCACGCCACCACCGCCACCGCCGACCAACAATGATCCCTGCTCAGCCACGCTCGTCACGGTGGGGACCACCTGTACGTACACCTCATACACGAACGTCGGTTCCACGAATTCCGCAACGCTGCCTGCTCCCGGCTGTGGGGCTTTCGGGGCAGGTTCCCTGGATATCTGGTTCAGGTTCATAGCGCCGGCTTCCGGTATCGCCATCATCCAGTCCCAGGCGGGTACGCTCACGGATGGAGCGATGGCGCTCTACTACGATGCGCCGCCCCTGGGCTGCGCGACGCCATTTACGCTCGTTCAGTGTGATGACGATTCCGGACCTGGGCTCATGCCCTTCCTGTCCTTCACGAACCTGGTGCCTGGTGGTACCTATTATATCCGCTTTTGGGGTTTCAGCACCGCTGCCGGAACATTCGGTCTCTGCGTGAACGGCCCTGCTTCTGTGCCTGCCGGTGCCTGCGTTTACGCGCTGCAGTTGTTCGATTCCTTCGGTGATGGTTGGGGTGCCTCTTCGGTCGGTATCTCTATCAACGGAGGACCCTTCACCAACTACAGCACCACCGGCTCCTACAACGTGGTGCTCATCGGTCTGAACCCCGGCAACGTACTTGTGGTGCAGTACAACGCTACCGGTCCCGGACAGGCTGAGAACAGCTACAGGCTCACGATGCAGAGCAACGGCAGTACCGTTTTCAATTCCGGCGTTCCGCCTACGCCGGGCATCGCCTTCACACAGACCGTCACCTGCCAGCCGCCCCCATCACCGCCGCAGGATTGTTCCGGGGGCATCACCATCTGCAATGGCCAGGCGTTCAACAACAACAGCAACAACACGGGCAACGTGGTGGACCTCAACGCGGGGAACCAGGGTTGTTTGTCCTCTGGCGAGCGCCAGGGAACATGGTATTATTTCTCCCCCTCCTCATCCGGGAACATCGGCTTCACCATAGCCCCTGTGGCCCCGACCGATTATGACTTCGCTTTGTGGGGGCCGCTGTCATCGATCGCCTGTCCCCCGGTCGGGGCCCCTCTGAGGTGCTCCTATTCCGCGCTGTACACCAATACGGGCCTGGGTGGTGGCGCTAGCGACCAAACTGAAGGCGCGGGAGGTGATGCATGGGTGAGCACCATCCCCGTAACGGCTGGCCAGATATACATCCTTTACGTGGACAATTTCTCCTCTAATGGGCAGGCCTTCAATCTGACCTGGCAATTGTCCGGTGGCGCTTCCTTGGATTGCACGGTTCTCCCTATGGAGTTGCTGAGTTTCCATGCCTTTGGTGTGCAGGAGGGTGTGAGTCTCCAATGGGCTACCGCGACCGAGCAGAACAACGACCGTTTCGAAGTCGAGCGTTCCCTGGATGGCGAGCATTTCGAGTTGATCGGCACTATCCCGTCCGCCGGGAACAGTATGCAGGAGTTGCACTATGACTTCCTTGACCGCCAGCCTTACGCTGGCCTGAACCACTACCGATTGCGCCAAGTCGACATCGACGGGGACCATCAGTTTTCACCGGTCGAGTCGGTGCATGTGGACCGCCAAGGAGAGAGCCAGGTCCTGTTGGTTCCCAACCCGGGAGATGGCCAGGTGCAGGTGACCCTCCCGGAAAATGCTGCTGGCTCAACCTTCGTCATGTCAGATGCCGTGGGGAAGGACGTGCTGCGTATCCGTGTGGAAGGCGCGCGCATGTCCCTGGATATGTCGCGCCTTGCCCACGGGGTCTATGGCCATCGGCTGCTTTCTGCGTCCGGGAACGTGCTGGCGCGCGGCACCTGGATACGGGAGTGATCGTTCTGTCCGTCCGGTTACATTTCGTCACCGCCTCGCGCATGCCGCAGGTCGGTCATGCACATGGACTTCCATCGACTCCGCGCCCGGGCGGACTATGACGCGGCCTACACCAGGAGTGTCGCCGATCCCGAAGCTTTCTGGGTCGGCCAGGCAGCGCACTTCATGTGGAGAAAGAGATGGGACCGCGTGTTGAAATGGGATTTCGATGCACCGGAAGTGGCGTGGTTCATCGGCGGTCGGCTCAACGTCACCGAGAATTGCCTGGATCGCCACCTGCCCCTACGTGGCGACAAGACGGCGATACTCTGGGAGCCGAACGACCCTGGCGAGGCGACACGACGCATCAGTTACCGTGAATTGCACGAACTCGTGTGCCGCTACGCGAACGTCCTGAAGCGCAGCGGCGTGATGAAGGGTGACCGTGTATGCATCTACATGCCGATGATACCCGAGCTGGCGGTGGCGGTGCTGGCCTGCGCACGCGTCGGCGCGGTCCACTCGGTGGTGTTCGCTGGATTCAGCGCCCAGAGCATCGCCGATCGGATCCAGGATGCGGACGCGGCGTTCGTGCTCACCAGCGATGGTATGGCGCGGGGCTCGAAGAAGGGACCGGTGAAGGCCATTGTGGATGAAGCGCTGAAGAGCTGCTCGGGCGTGAAGAAGGTGATCGTTACAAGGCGCACAGGCGAGAACGTCACCATGACCGCTGGTCGGGATGTGTGGCTGCACGACGAACTGATGCATGTGGATGCGGATTGCCCGGCTACGGAGATGGACAGTGAGGACATGCTCTTCATCCTGTACACGAGCGGCAGCACCGGTAAGCCCAAAGGCGTGGTCCACACGTGCGGTGGTTACATGGTCTATGCGGACTATACCTTCCGCAATGTGTTCCAATACGAGGAAAAGGACGTGTTCTGGTGTACCGCCGACGTCGGCTGGGTGACCGGTCACAGCTACATCATCTACGGGCCGCTACTCGCGGGCGCCACCTCGCTCATGTTCGAGGGCATCCCCACCTTCCCGGATGCGGGCCGCTTCTGGCAGGTGATCGACAAGCATCAGGTGAACATCTTCTACACCGCGCCCACGGCGATCCGTTCGTTGATGGCCCAAGGGCTCGACTTCGTGAACCCGTATTCACTTTCGTCGTTGCGCGTGATCGGTAGCGTGGGTGAACCGATCAACGAAGAGGCCTGGCATTGGTACAAGGAGCACATCGGCAAGAACAACTGCCCCATCGTGGACACATGGTGGCAAACGGAAACGGGCGGTATCCTCATCTCATCGCTCGCAGGCGTTACGGACGAGAAACCGAGCTACGCCGCGTGGCCGCTTCCCGGTGTACAGCCCGTGTTGCTCACCGCTGATGGCAAGGAGATCATGGAGAATGACGTGGAAGGTCTGCTTGCCATCAAATTCCCATGGCCTTCGATCATCCGCACCACCTACGGGGATCACGAGCGCTGCCGCCAGACCTACTTCAGCAGTTACAAGGGCTACTATTTCACTGGAGACGGCGCGCGCCGCGATGCCGAAGGCCGTTACCGCATCATCGGCCGCGTGGATGATGTGATCAACGTGAGCGGCCATCGCTTCGGCACGGCCGAGATCGAGAACGCGATCAATGAGAGCGAATTCGTCGTGGAGAGCGCCGTGGTCGGCTACCCGCACGACATCAAAGGGCAGGGCATCTACGCGTACGTGATCGCCGAGAAGCACATCGACGATGTGGAGCAGGCGAAGGCCGACATCCTCGCCACGGTCACGCGCGTCATCGGCCCCATCGCCAAGCCGGACAAGATCCAGTTCGTGAGCGGGCTTCCGAAAACGCGCAGCGGCAAGATCATGCGCCGGATCCTGCGGAAAGTCGCGGAAGGGGAGATGAGCAACCTGGGAGATACCACCACGCTGCTGGACCCGGCGGTGGTGGAGGAGATCAAGGCGGGGAGGGTGTGAGGTGTGAAGGGTGACTGCGGGGTGTCAAGTACATCACACCTTACAGATGACACTTCACACCTCACACTTCTTCAAGCCACGACCGGCTCCACCTTCGGGTACCGCACCTTGCCGTACTGCTTCATGTAGAGGTCGTAGATGATGCCGTCAGCTGGAAAGGGTTCACGGACGGGCAGTTCCGGGCTCGGGGGCATTTTGACGCCATCCCGGTGCGCCGGGTTCAGTCCTTCCCGCTCGCCCTGCCACTCTTCAGGGCCTTCGCGCTGCTGCGGGACAAAGACGTCTTCGCGTTCAGCGCCGTTACCACCTTTTTTCCCGTTCGCGCCTCCAGTTCCAAGCGCGCCACCTTCGCCACGTTCCCGCCTTGTCGCGCGACCTCCTGGCTCTCCTCATATGTTCCCGGATACGTCGCCTGGGAGATGTCCCTTGTCGAGGCTTCGGCCAACATGTTCAAGATGAGTTCCGTGTTGGTCATGTTGTCCCGCAGGTTCTCCTTCTTCAGCCCTTTCAGCACCTTGTACTCCTTGGTGGTCCGGCCTGCCCAGGCTTTGGTGATGATGTCCGTCAACGTGGCGAACTGGACACCTTCCTTCATGCCCGACCGCCTCCACTCGTCGGTCAGTTCCTTGCGTATTTCGATGCTCTTGAGTCGCTGGTTGATCCAGTTCTCTGAATAGCCCATTCGGAGGTATTGCTCCAAGGCCCGATCGATCGTGATCTCCGGGTCCTGCATCTCGTCCAGTCGTTCGGAAGCGACTTCCGCGAGCCACAGTTTGAACGGTTCAGCCTTGGGTGAGGGGATCGATTGGATGAGCCGGAAGAGCTGCTCCGTATCGGCAACATCCGTGCGATAGGATTTTCCGTCCGTGGACTCCAATTTCAGTTGTCCGATTTTATCGGACAACTGACTCCCTTCCTTCAAGAGCTTGGTCTTCAGGTCGCTCCAGTACTTCCGGGGACGTTCGTTGCCGGTAAGTGCCGCGATGACATCAATGATCGAGAAGTACCACTTCTCCTGCTGCGCATCCCAAACGGTACGCACTTGCTTCTCCTCGAAGACCTTGATGGCGTTCTGCTGGTCCATGCGCTCGATGTATCGGCAACAAGGTACATCCGGGCCTTGAAGCCGGGGTCCGAGCGTTGAGGGTCCTCAGGCCACCACCGGCTCCACCTTCGGGTACCGCACCTTGCCGTACTGCTTCATGTACAGATCGTAGATGATGCCGTCCGCCAGACCGACCTTGGGAACGAAGATCTCCTCGATGTTCGCGTACTCCATGATGCGCAGGAAGATGTCCGCAGCGATCACCACCACGTCCGCGCGGTCGGGGCGGAGGCGCAGGATCTTCACCCGGTCCTCGAAGCTGTAGCTCGCGATGCGGTCGCGCTGGCTGTGGATCTCCGTTACGGACAGCGGTTCACCGAAGGGCTTCGCGGCTTCCTTGAAGATGCGGTTGATGTTCCCGCCGGTTCCGATCGCCAGCAGTTCGCCGTGCTCTTCCTTCAGTTCGTTCAGGAAGGATTCCACATCGGCCCACGCCTGTGGCTCGACTTTCCCCGCCAGCGTACGCACCGTGCCCACCTTGAAGCTCGCGCTCTTCACGCGGTGGCCCTTCTCCAACCAAGTGAGTTCGGTGCTGCCGCCACCCACGTCGATGTAGAGGTAGTTGCGGTCCTTCAGCAGGTCCTGTGTCCAAAAGGTGTTGTAGATCAGGTCGGCTTCCACCTTGCCGTTGATCACCTCGATGTACACGCCGCTCTCCATCTCCACCCGTGCGCGGATCTCTTCGCT
This sequence comes from uncultured Chryseobacterium sp., assembly GCA_964649165.1. GTDB lineage: Bacteria > Bacteroidota > Bacteroidia > Flavobacteriales_F > PHOS-HE28 > PHOS-HE28. The sequence continues at coordinate 5,964 of CAZYPC010000063.1, read as the reverse complement.
GTTCGTCGCTTCGCGCATGGCGCTGGTGGCGCAGCAGCGCATGTAGCTCAGGCCGTAGACCTCCGTCAGCAGGCGGAAGGCCTTCAGGCTCTTGATCAGGTAATCCCGTTTGGCCGGTCCGATCGCACCGCTGTCGAACACGTCTTCGCCCAAACGGATCGGCACGCGAACGAGCGTCTGCTTTTTTATGATCGGATGGTCATCGCGCTCGATCACTTCTCCGACCAGCAGGCGAACGGCGTTCGATCCGATGTCGATGGCGGCATATGTGAGGGAGCGATCGATGGAGCGAAGCTACGTGCGAAAGTCGCAGATCTCGACCGATGCACGAACGAGCAACCCGTCGCGATGCGCTACGTCAGTGTCCCAAACCTGCCGTCCACATCGAGGAGGCGTGGTGAACCGATAGCCATGCGCACACATACGTTCCTTTCCACCATCCTTCTGGCTGCAGCCACCTGCGCTCAGCCGACCTATATGCAACACACGGACGCTTTTTGCGGTCTGAGTAATGGTACGGCCGCAGTAACCGGGAATATTGCCGGTTGCACTTTCCTGTGGAGCACCGGTGAGACCACCCAATGGATCGGGAACCTGGCAGCAGGGGACTATTCCGTCACCGTTACGGACCAGGGCGGTGGGACGGAGCAGCACGACGTGACCATCGGAACGTCCAGCGCCTTGCCGGTTACCGGCTATTGGTTCGTATCCTGCGGAACGGGCTCATGCGAGGGCAGTGTATATGTGAGCACCCCGCACGACGAGATCGCCCAGCCCCTGACCTATTCCGTGGACCCGCCACAGTGCATATTCGCTGCCCCAGACCATGCGCAATTCCCATGGGATCCGGGAGCGTTGATCTTGAATCTGGAGGGCGGCGCCGCCTATACGGTCACCGTGACGGACGCGAACGGCTGCTCGGGCAGCTTCACGGACACCGTCCGCGTGCTGGGCCCGGATACGTATGACAGCAACTGGATATGGCCTGTTTGGAGCAATTCCGTGGACCAGATCGTCCCGGATTGCGGTGGTGCGGGCAATGGGTCTTTCCGTGTCGTTGCCCAGAATGACTGGTCGAACTGGGAGCTCATTGGGCCGGACGGGACCCACGCGTTGATCTGGATCGATCAGCCGCCTTACGTCTTTTCCGGTCTTTCCGCCGGGACCTACAGGGTGAGACGCGTGGTCTGGGGGGACAATGCGGAATACCTGGGGAATTGTGAAGAGATGGAAGTGGTGATCCCGGCGAATCCCGAGCCCTGCACCGGGATCACGGGCATGATCCATCATGACGCCGATGAGGATTGTGCCGTTGGAGCTTCCGACATCGAGCTTCCTTATCGTGTGCTCACCATCGAACCCGGCCCCATCTACGCGTTCAGCGGCGCCGACGGCAGCTATTGGAAGGACCTGCCGTATGGGTCTTACACCATTCAGCAAACGCTCACTGACGAGGAACAGGTATGCCCGCCCAATGCCCAGGAACCCTTCGATGTGACCCCCGGTACCCCGCTGGCCAACGTCGATCTCTACAACCTGAGCACGGCGCCACATGACCTGTCGGTCTTGATCTGGGGCAATACGCCCGTCGTCGGGTTCCCGACCTGGGTGAGCATCAAGGTCACCAACAATTCGGCATTCTTCAGCGGTGACGTGACCATCGACGCGACGTACGATCCGGTCCTTCTTGATCCGCAGTTCTCCGGCCCCTTGGCGCTCGGTACGATCGAACCCTATGGCTCTGTCACCGTTGTACTCACCGCCATGCTCCCACCTGACATCGACCTGCTCGGGGAACCGTTGGTGTATTCCGTGGTGGTGAACAATACCGCAGGGGAGCCGAACACCGCGAACAATACGGCCACGTTGGAGCAAACGATCGTGTCCGCATATGATCCCAACGACAAGCTGGGAGCCACGAGCAGCCGCATCAGTGATTCTCACTACTTCATCGATCAGGATGAATGGATCGTCTATACCGTGCGCTTCCAGAATACCGGCACCACCGCCGCTCAGACCGTCGTGATCCGTGACACGATCGATACCGACCTGGATATCCCCACCATCCAGATCCTCGGTGCCTCGCACGCCTTCGCGCCATCGTTCGGCGACGGCCGCGAGCTGGTTTTCGCCTTCAACGGCATCAACCTGCCGGACAGTGGCGCTGACTACCTGGGCAGCCAGGGCTTCATCAGTTACCGCATAAGGCCCGAAGAGGGCATCGCGCCGGGTGATGTGATCGGGAACACAGCAGCCATCTACTTCGACTTCAATCCGCCCATCATCACCAACACCGTGGAGCACATCGTGGAGTTCAGCACCGGATCGACCGATGGGACCGGAACGATGCCCGTGATCCGGCCCAACCCGGTGCATGATGTGCTCAACGCGATACTGCCCGAGGGTACCTTCGGTCTCCGTGTGCACGCTGCGGATGGTCGCTGGCTCCCGCTCGTCGTGCGATCCCAGGGACGGTCCGTCCAGATCGACCTCTCCGGATCGGCGCCCGGTGTCTATTTCCTCCATACATCGAACGGTGTGCTGCGGTTCGTGAAGGACTGAGGCTTCAGGTGATGCTCCGCTCCGACCGCGGGTAGATGGTCGTGTAGCCTTTGTGTGTTCGGCAACCGCGCGCCAGTGAGGACGTCTAGATGACAAATGCTCAGTGCTCCCCCACTGGACCTTGGTAGTCGGTTCCTCCCACGCAGTACTCGGGATTCATCACCGGATGTGGGTAAGTCGTGCCTGCACCGCTGCACAGGAACCGCGTTCCTGCCTCAACTTCACCATAACTGAACGGTACCGCATGCGATACATCAACACCCTGCTTCTGGTCCTTCTCAGCGCTCATCACGTTTCAGCGCTCACGGTCAATGGCACCATCCAGCAACCTACGTGCGGCTTGAGCAATGGATGTGTGAACGCCTGGGTCTCCGGTGGGACAGGCCCGTACACGTACAATTGGTCGCCGGTGCCATCCACTGGCCAGGGAACACCTACTGCCTGTGGCTTGGGGCCGGGCCTGTGGACCTTGACCGTGACGGATGCCAATGCGGACGTGGCTTCGGCGGATTTCACCCTCGTGGATCAACCGGGGCTTTCAGGGGTGGACAACGTTCTCACCTATGCGTATGAGCCGGGCCTGGCCGCGCACCACGCATGCCCGGGCCAGCAGGAGGCCTCCATCTGTGTGATGGCGAGCATGCTGAACGGAACCCCGCCATACAATGTCAACGTGAACGGCATGGGGCCGTTGGGCTATGACTTGCAGACCGGCAATCCATACTTCGGGTACTTCTTCGCGAATGAGGCCTTAAGCGTAATGGTCACCGATGCGAACGGGTGTGTTGGGTACGGTTCCATCCTGATCGATGGGATCAACACCACACCATTCTCCGCGGAGAATGTGGACGGTGCATGCGGCGGGCTCGCGAATGGCAGCGCGGACCTGGCGTTCGGCTACTCCGGTCCCTACGGTCCGAACCTGTACATCACGGACCAGGACGGGGGCGTGGTATACAGCGGTGATCCGTTCACGGAGACATTCCATCTCGGAGATCTTGCTGCCGGGACCTACACGGTGCAGCGTACGTATTCCCCGATGTACTTCCCGACGCCCTGCCAGTACACCGAACAGTTCACCATCCCGGATCTGGGCGTGGACTGCGGCACGGTGAGCGGTACGCTCTACATCGACAATGATCAGGACTGCCTGCAGGATCCGCTTGAAGTGCCGGTACCCTACCGCGTGATGGAGATCCAGCCCGGCCCGCAATACGCCATCACCGATGCGGACGGGCACTATACCCGGAACGTGGTGAACGGTACGTACACGATCATTCCCACCGGTACGGACCTGTACCCGATCTGCCCGATGGTGCAGCCCGTGCCGTTCACCATTGCCGATGATGCCGCCGTGATCGACATCGCGGACAGCAGCACCGTGCAGCTGGATGTGCAAGTGACCACGGCTTCTAACGCTGCCCGGCCGGGCTTCACGCACTCCGTTTGGAGCCATGTGCGCAACCAGAGCGCGCAGTTGAGCGGCCCGGTCACGGTGACGGCCACCTTCGATCCGGTCATGTCGCTGATCGTCGCTTCCCCGGCACCCACCACGGTGAACGGCAACGTGATCACCTGGGACCTGCCGGGGCTGGCCGCATACCAGACTTTGAACATCACCATGCAACTGCAGGTGCCGGCCGACGCCGGGTTGATCGGTCAGCCGTTCGCTCACACGGTCGTCGCAACCCAGCCCCTGGCCGAAGCGGATGCGCTGAACAACACTGCGATTGAGGACGGCGTGATCACCGGTTCGTTCGATCCGAACGACAAGACCGCGCGCACCAGCAGTGGATGGAGCGATGTGGCCTACTACCTGGACCAGGATCAGTGGATCGACTACACCATCCGCTTCCAGAACACCGGTACGGACACGGCCTTCAACGTGGTGATCACGGATACGCTTCCCGCTGAATTGGACATGGGTACCTTCGTGCAGGGGCTGGCTTCGCACCCCTTCAGCCTGGCGTTCAAGGATGCGCGTGTGGTGGAGTGGCGTTTCGAGAACATCCTGCTCCCGGACAGCGGCACCAACGAGCCAGCCTCGCATGGCCTGGTGGCCTTCCGCATCAGGCCGGCCGAAGACCTGATCCCTGGCGCGGTGATCAGCAACGAAGCGAACATCTACTTCGACTTCAACGAGCCGGTGATCACCGAGCCGAGCGTGCTCATCGCGGAGTTCAGCACGGGAGTGGAGGAGGACGCACGCGCCGGCCTGCGGGTTTTCCCGAATCCCGCTAAGGACCTTGTACAGGTGGTGCACCCCAACGGCGCTTCGCGCGTGCTGACGGTGCATGGCGCCGATGGGCGACAGGTCAGGTTGGCAACACGCCCGTATGCCAGCGGGCTGGAGCTGGATGTGACCGGTCTTGCGCCCGGCGTGTACGTGGTGCGCACGCCCATCGGTTCGGCGTGCTTCGTGAAGCACTGATCACTTCAGCACCGCCAGCCTTTCCTCGAGCGCCTTGATCTTCGCCTCGGCGTCCGCCTTCTTCTTGCGCTCGTTCTCCAGCACCTGCGGCGGTGCCCCGGCAACAAAACGTTCGTTCGCGAGCTTCTTATCCACGCTGGTGAGGAAGCCGCGCAGGTAGTTCAGCTCTTCTTCGGCCTTCTTCGCCTCCGCTGCAGGGTCCACATTGCCGCCGAGGTCCACGGCGTATTCGGTGGTGCCCACGAGGAAAGTCACCGATCCATCAGCCGGTTTCGTTACCGCGTTGATCGCGCCTACGTTGGCGAGCTTGCTCACCAGCGCGATGGTCGATGCGCTGAGCGGTGTCTTGCCTTTCACCTGCAACTCCATCATCTCCTTCGGGCTCATGCCACGCTCGTTGCGCGTGTTGCGCACGGCGGTCACCAGGTCGAAGGCGTGTTGGACTTCCGCTTCGAGCTTGGCATCACCCGCGCCGCCTTTCGGCCAAGCGGCGATGACCAACGCATCCTTCGGGCCTTGGCGCTCGCGCAGGTGGCTCCACAGTTCTTCGGTGAGGAAGGGCATGAAGGGATGCAAGAGCTTCATCACGTCCTCGAAGAGCGTGATGGTCGCGTCGTAGGTCTTGCGGTCGATCGGCTCGCCTACGCCGTTCACGAAGGCCGGCTTGATGCTCTCGAGGTACCAGCTGCACAGGTCGTCCCAGATCAGCTTGTAGGTCGCCATGAGCGCTTCACTGATGCGGAACTGTGCATATAGGTCGTCGATCTCCTTCGTCGCACGCTCAACACGCGAACGCATCCAGGCGCAAGCCGCGGTGTTGCTCGCGCTCTGCGCGCGATCATCCACACTCCATCCCTTCACCAGGCGGAAAGCATTCCAGATCTTGTTGCTGAAGTTGCGGCCCTGCTCGCAGAGGGAATCGTCGTAGGGCAGGTCGTTGCCGGCAGGGGAGGTGAGGAGCATGCCCACGC
>CAZYPC010000062.1:0-27278 GCA_964649165.1 uncultured Chryseobacterium sp. | reverse complement strand
GCGATGCCTTCCAGCGGCACCCCGAACATGCCGAGCGTGGCGGCCACCACCACGAGTGAAGCACGCGGCACGCCAGCGATGCCCTTGCTGGTGAGCATGAGCGTGAGCAGCATGGTGAGTTGCATCGGCAGGTCGTGTGCGAGCGGTACGTCGTAGACCTGCGCGATGAAGAGGCTCGCGAAGGTCATGTACATCATGCTGCCGTCCAGGTTGAAGCTGTAGCCGAGCGGCAGCACGAAGCTCACCACCTTGTCCTTGCAGCCGAAGCGTTCGAGCTCCTCCATGAGCTTGGGCATCACGGCCTCGCTGCTGGTGGTGCTGAAGGCGATGGTGATGGGTTGCACGATGCGGCGCATCAGTTCCTTCATGCGGTGGCGCAGGAAGAGGAAGCCCACGCCGATGAGGATGAGCCAGAGGATGGCCAGGCCGATGTAGAACTGGCCGATGTAGACGGCGTACGTGCTGAGAACGCCCAGACCGTGGATCGCGATCACCGCGGCGATGGCGCCGAACACGCCGAGGGGCGCGAAGTTCATGACGTAGCCCACCATCTTCAGGATCACGTGCGCCACGCTCTCCAGCAGGTGTACCACGGGTTTCGCATAGTCGCCGATGCTCGCGCAAGCCACGCCGAAGAAGATGCTGAAGACCACGATCTGTAGCACCTCGTTCGTGGCCATGGCTTCTACCATGCTCTTCGGGAAGACGTGCTCGATGAAGTTGCGGAAGGTGAAGCCTTGGGTCTTGCCGGCGAATTCGCTCACCGCGCTCGTGTCCGCGGTCAGTTTCAGGCCCGTGCCCGGCTCCAGGATGTTCACGAGCAGCATGCCGAGCAAGAGGGAGATGAGCGATGCGCTGATGAACCACAAGAGCGCACGTCCACCGACGCGCCCCACGGTCTTCAGATCACCCAGCTTGGCGATGCCCACCACCAGGGTGCTGAACACGAGCGGCGCGATGATCATCTTGACCAGTCGCAGGAAGATCTCGGTGAGGATCTTCAGGTTGTCCGCGACATTCTTGCGCGAGACCTCCTCCATGCCCGTGTGCATGGCATAGCCCACGCCGATGCCGATGAACATGGCCAGCAGGATCCAGAGCGTGAGGCGGTTGTTCTTCGAGAGCATCGCGCCAATGTAACGGGGACACCGGCTTCCAGCCGGTGGAGACAAAAAGCGAAGGCCGCTGTCCCCTGGGCTTGCCAGGATCGCCAGCGGCCTCCGCTCTTCACCGGCTGGAAGCCGGTGTCCCGGTCAGTCGCAGGAACTCGGCGCGACGTCCTTCAGCTCCTTGGTCAGCAGCATCACCTCGTTCACCTGTTTGGTGATGCTCGTGCCGACATTCAGCGTCTTGATCTTCTCGAAGTAGCACTTCGCCTTCGGCAGGTCGCGGGCTTCCTTGTTGTACAAGTAGTACAGCCCCATGTAGTTCAGTGCTTCTTCCAGATCGGCCTTGCTCTTCTCCTTCTCCTCCGGCTTCATGCTGGTCAACATTTGCTCGTAGTACGGCTTGGCTGCCCATGTACGCTCTTGAATGGCCAGCGTGTCCGTGCCGGCCTGCGCACGCGCCCTGAACTTGTAGGCTTGGTACGGCACGGGCTTGCTCGAGCTCACGAACTTATCGGTGTACGTGGCCCAAGCGCTATCCGCCGTAGCCCAGCGTTTGCCTTTGAGAGCTACGTCACCGAGGTAGTAGTAATCATTCGTCTCCGGCTTGCTGCTGGCGGCGATCTTCTCGCGCATGGCGGCGATCGCCTTATCATAAGCCTTGGCCTTGGCGAAGGCCTTGGCCGCATCGGTGAAGAGATAATCCTTCGTCTTGTCCATGCGCGCGCCCTTCAGCATGTTCTCCCCGGCTGCGGAATCCTGATGAAGGAGTTGCAGGCACTTGCCGTAATACTCGTAGTCGGCCGCGATGCGCTTGTCCTCGGGTTGCTCCGCGAAGTAGGCGTCCAACGTCGGCTTCGCGTTCACGGAATCCTTCATCTCCACGAGGTCATAGCCTTGCAGGCGCTTCAGCACGATGTTCTTCACCCCTTGCGTTTCCAGGGTATTGATCAGGTCCAGCGACTCCTTGTACTTGCCGACCAGGAAGAGGAACTGGGCCTGACGCACGCGGGCGCTCTGGTTGCCGGTATTCAGTTCCAGGTACTTGGCCATGTCCGCTTCGGCCTTCGCGAATTCACCCACCTTCACGTATGCTTCGGCACGGCCTGAATACGCCGGGGCGAACGCCGCATCGATGGTGATGGCATTGGTGTACTCTTCGATGGCGGCGGGATTGTTCTTCGCGCGGTAGTACATGAAGGCCTTGCGCGTGACCGGCTTGGCGTTCAGCGCGTCCATGTTGATCGCGGTCTTGTAGTTCTCCAGCGGAGCTGAGCCGTCGCGTGGATTGAGGTCGAAGAGCACGTCGCCCTTCAGCACATAGGTCTCCGGGTTCTTGGGGTCGAGCTCCAGCGACTTCGCGATGAACTCCTGCGCCTTGATCAGGTCTTTCCCGGCCCCTTGGGACATCGCTTCGGCGATCTCCCGGTAGGTGCTGGCCTGAAGCGGTTTCGGCAACTTGTTGGCCTTGTCGGTGGCATCGGTCACCGCTTGGGTGAACATCTGTTGGGCTTCGTCCTTTTTGCCTTGGGACCAGAGCGCTTTGCCCAGGCCCACTTTGTTCAGCGGGAATTTGCCTCCAATGCCGTTGCCCTGGCGGTAGCACACTTCGGCGCTGTCCGTGCGTTGGTTCTCCCAGTAGTTCTCACCGAAGTAGAACCAGGCCTCCCCGTTCTGGGGTTCGGCCGCTACGATCTTCTTGAAGGCACTGGTGGCCTTTTCGAACTGCTCCTTGTCGGTGAGCTTGATGGCGTCGGTGAGCGTTTGGGCACCGGCGGCGATGGCGGAGGCACTCAGGAGCGCCAGCGTCAGGAACTTCTTCATTTTCAGGTTGTCAGCTACTGGGTAACGATCTCGATCTCGCGTGGTGGAACCTTGTTAGGCGCGAGACCGTGCTTCAGGATGATGCGTTGCCCTTTGTGGTTGGCTACAAAGGAAACAAACCCGGTGCCAAGGCCGCTTTTCCCCTCAGCCAGAACCATGTAGACCGGTCGCCGGAGCGGGTAGGAGGCATCTGCCAGGGTGCTCTGATTGGGGAGTACCGCCTGAGAACTGTCCGAAGCGCTGATGGCGAGGAGCTTTACTTTGTCCCGAAGGGCTTTCATCCGTGGGTTGTCCAGATCGCTCAGGCTGCTGAAAGAGGCGAAGCCCAGTGCCTGAGGATCGTTCGCAACGCGCTGTACCACGGAATCGAGACCGTGATCCGCCATGGCCACGATCCGTTGTTCGGCCACGGGTCCGATGAGTGAGTCCACCAAGGCGCGAGCAACACCACCTCCGTTGCTCGCGAACAAAGGTCGCGGACCATCCAACGGACCGGATCCTCCGGGGTAGCTCCAGCCTCGAGCGCTGAACGTGCGCGGAAAGGTCAGCGCATGGAGCACCTCCCCCGCGCTCAGCTCCGTCAGTTCGATCGCTGGATTGGCCAGTACCGCGATCCCATCCGTGGCTATCGGTATCACCTCGGCCTTGATGTTCCGGCCGGCATAGTACCCTTCCTGCTCACCGCCCGGCTTTACCGTGGCGATCCAGCAGCGCACGCTGTCGTTCATCACGGCTTTCAGCAGCTGGTTCTCGGGCAGGTAGCGGATATCGAGCCGCGCATCCTTGTAGATGCTCTCGAACATGAACCGCTCGGCTTCCACAAGATCGCGCAGATCTTCGTCCGCGAGTATCAGCACATGACCACCGGTGGTCACATCATCCGTTCGCGGATCGTGCGCATCCCCGCATGCGTTCAACAGACAGAGGGTGATGATCACCGCAGGGACCGCTGACCACTTCACGCAGGACAGGAGCGATATCGACCGTGTCATCCTTCAGCGTTCTGGTCGGCGTATTTGCGACGCCACAGGAAAGCCCGCACGACCCCGTACCCGGCCAACAGCAGACCGAGCGGTAACCGGAAATCGGGTATCTGCTCGAGCAGCACATCGGTGAAGAGGAACAGGCAGCCGATCAGCACGTAGAGCGCGCTCATCGCCAGGGCGAAGTACTTCATGCGGTCGCGAAGCTATCGCGTCTGGAAGTCGATGGGGAGGACCAGGAGGCAGGCGGCCTTCTGGCCGTTCTCCAGTTCGCCGGCCTCCCACTTGGGCATGATACGCACAACGCGCTCGGCGGCATCGCTGAACTGTTTGCGCGCCCGGCCTTTGGAGCGAACGCGGACCACGGAACCGCTCTCGTCGATGATGAACTCGACCCATTCCTTCTGCCGTGACCCGTCCATGTCATCCGGGAAGTGGATGTTGTTCTGGATGAAACGCACCATCGCTTCGTAGCCCCCGGGGAAGCGCGGCACCTTCTTCAATTCCGCTTCGGTGTATGGTGCTTCAACGGTGCCCAGCTTGCTTCCGGTAGTGCCGGGTGTTCCACCCGGGGCAGGTCCGCCGCCTGGAGGACCCGGAGCGGGACCGGGGTCTACCGGGCCGGTAGCAGTCGTCGTGTCGACCGGGGCGTGCACCACGACGGAGTCCACGGGCTCAACGGGCCCGCCGGGATCCGGCTGTGGGGTAGGGGTGGGTGGCACTACAGGTCTCGACTGTACCGGTGCGGAAGGTTCGGGTGCTTTGGGCACGTTGAAGATCTCGTCCAGCTTCACATCGATACCGGTGTCCGGAGGAAGCGCCTGGATAGCGTGCTCGAAGAGACCGAAACTCGCCAGCACCTTGGGCAAGGCCACGGCACCGGCGAACAGGCCGAGCGCACCACCGAAGGCCAGGATGAACCGGCGGTCGTATTCCCGGCGCAGCACGAAGGCCCCGTAAGCCCTGTTGCGCCCATCGAAGACCAGAGCGTTACGCTCGGGTTTCGTCTCATTATCCCAGGCGCCGTGGGCGTTCAGGAGAAAACACAACAGGAAGAGGGCAGAGAGAAGGGCTACGGTCAACATGGTGGTTGAGGTTTGTGCCCGCGTGGGCGGGCTGGTTGTTGAAAGCGTAGAGATCTCTTCCCGTCATCCGTACAACCGATGGGCCCGGACGTTCATTGCGCCTAAGCAGCCCGGGTTCGGGAACGGTCAGGTACGCGCAGGTAACGGAGGAACATCAGCGCGAGCGGGGCGCCAAAGCCGCCCGCCATTCCGCCACCGGAACGCTGTCCTGCACCTGATACCGCTGAAGCTTGGCAAGCACGCAGGCGTCCACCACACGGAGCACATCGGCATAGCGCGCATTCGGCCGGGGTTTGATGGCGATGCGGACCGTGGTGGTGTCCTTTACCGAACGGAGCGCCTGTCGGATCTGATCGAACCCGTAGCGCTGCGGTACCGTTCTCGCCGGATCGAACGCACCGACATATCCACAGACCGTGTCCCGGCCACCCACGAGGAAGGTGAGCGTGTTGTCCGCAGGTTGGCCATGGCCGCTGAGCGGAGCGATGAGCTCCAGGCCCTCCAGGCGGCGAAGACTCGTGGTGAGGATGAAGAAGGTGAGCAACAGAAAGGCCAGGTCCACCATCGGTGTCATGTCCATGCGGACGGGACGCATTGTGCTTCGGCGACGGTGGGCGGAAGGGGAGGAGATGATATCGGCCATGGTGATCGCGTGTGTGTTCATAACAGCCGATGACCCGCATGAAGTATCCATGGACAGGCCGGATCCCCCTGCGGCGCTACACGTCCAAACCCGGAAAAGAGAAAGGCCCCGCTGAGCAGGGCCTTCTCGATGATCGTTCGTTCGTCTACTTGAGCTTGAACACCACAGGCAGGTTGAAGCGGCACTTCACCGGCTTGCCGCCCATCTTTCCGGGGCTCCACTTGGGCATGCTTTTCACCATGCGCAGTGCTTCCTTGTCCAGGCCGTCGCTCACGCTGCGCAGCACCTTGGCTTCCTCGATGGAACCGTCCTTGGCCACGGTGAACTGCACGTACACCTTCCCTTGGATGCCGGCCTCGTATTCCATGTCCGGATACTTCTGGGTCTTGCCCATGAACTCGTACATCTTCTCCATGCCTCCGGGGAACTCCGGCTGTTCCTGCACGGCGGCCAGATCGAACACTTCATCCTCGACCACCGGTGGCGGTGCGGCATCCACGTTCTCGCCTTCCTGGGTCACTGTGCTCACGACGGTTTCAGCCACGTCGGTCTGCGTGGGAGGCGGTTCTTCCACGGGCTCATCCGCAGCTTCCACGGCCACGAACTGCACCGTTTCGATCTTCGGTTGCTCGATCACTTCGGGCTCCTTGATCTCCTCGGGCTTCTCCTCCTCCTCTTCGAAGAGCTCCATGTTCACGTCCACGATCTTCTTCTTCACCTCTACGACCTCCTCTCCCCCGAACATCTTGGCCACCATGGGTGCGCCGATGGCCAGCAGGACCACTCCGATGCCCAGAGCCAATGAAACGCCGAGGCGCTTGTTGTACTCCGTGCGCAGCATGTAGGCGCCGTAGGCCCTGTTGTGCCGCGCGAAGACCACGTTGTTGCGAACGCCCAACAGCACGTTCATCCAGCTGCTGTCGATCGTGAGCAGCAGGCTGACGCCCAGCAGGACAACGACGGTGATGAGGGTACCCATGTGGTTCAGAATTTGGCCTTCTCGATGTTCAGCAACGCCATCTCTTCCGGCTTGATCACATCCTGCACGGCGAACTTGCCCACGCCGCTGATGTCCATCTCGTCGACCATGTCGATGACGTTGCGGAACTTGGCGTCAGGGTCGGGCTTGATGATCACGTAGAGCGCATCCTCCTGCTTCTGCGACATGTTCTTCAACGAGTCGTAGACGACCTCCGAGATCTTGTTCTCGTTGAACTGCTTGGTCAGCGCGTTGATCCGTTCGATCGAGGGCAGGTTCATCTCCACCAGGGTCTTGCGGATATCCGTCAGATTGGACCGGGTGAGCTGCGTTTCGGGCTGTAGGCCGCCGACGTAGTAGAAGATCTGGTCCTTCTTGGTCAGGAACATGGTGAGCGCGTTGTTCACCTTCTTCGGCGGCTGCGGTACCTCATCCTCCGGCGGTACCGGATACGTCAACTGCAACGTTGACGGTTTGTACATGGTGGTGGTGAGGATGAAGAAGGTGAGCAGCAGGAAGGCCAGATCCACCATCGGCGTCATGTCGATGCGGGTGCTGCCTTTCTTGGCGCGTTTCTTCTGGTGTCTTCCACCTCCACCTCCGCCTTCTCCTCCGGGTACTTCTGCCATGGCTGTCCCCTGCGTTGGCGGGGGTGTGCTTTAGGTTCTTGGGTCGATCGTGCTGGCTTCCGTGCTCCTAAGTTACCGTCCGTACACGCGAACCGCGCGTCGGTTCATCACATGCGGGTCTCCTCCAGGTCCGTGATCATCTTGAACCGGTTGATCTTGATCCCAGGGCTCTGGAAGGTCTTGATCACCTGGTTCATCGTGGAGTAGTTCACGTTGCCGTCCCCTTTGAGCGCCACCAGCGGGTTATGATGCGCCTCACTGCTGAAGATCTGCTGGGTGATGCTGATCCACGTGTAGAGCTGGTTGTTCGCGCTGTCGATGGGGATCCCCTTGTGCTGCAGGTCCATCTGCTTGCGGTCCGAGGCGCTGTTCAGGTCCAGGTATTGGGGCAGCATCTGGGCGGGCATGCCCAGCGCGTTCAGGTTCGTGAAGCGGGTCACCTGGTCTTCGGTGAGCGGCAGGTTGTACTTGGCCGCCAATTGCTTGATGACCTCGGTGCGTACCTTCTTGTCGGTAAAGTCCCAGAACACCCGGCCGGAGCTGTCCACGATGATGGTCATCAGGTTCTCGGTGGGAATGGGGCTCGTGCTCATGCTGCTCGGCGTGTCCACCGCCACGGCTTCTTCCGGGCGGAACTGCGCGGTGAGCATGAAGAAGGTCACCAGCAGGAAGGCCAGGTCCACCATGGGAGTCATGTCCAGTGAAGGACTGCTCCGGGGCATCTTGATCTTCGGCATCGTGCTAGGTTTTTAGTATGAGCGGCGCGATGCACCGCCCACAAGTATGGGCGATGCGTGCATCGCCGCTTACTTGTGGGTGGCGAGGGTCTGGCTCACGCTGAACCCGGCCTCATCGATGCCGTGGGTGATCGCGTCGATCTTCGTGCTGAAGTAGTTGAACATGATGATCGCGACGCAGGATCCGATGATACCGAAGGCCGTGTTGATGAGGGCCTCGGAGATACCGGTGGACAGTGCGGAAGCGTCGGGCGTGCCGGCCGTAGCCAGCGCGCTGAAGGAGCGGATCATCCCCAGAACGGTCCCGATCAGACCCAGCAGGGTGCTGATGCTCGCGCAGGTGGACAAGATCACCAGGTTCTTGCTGAGCATGGGAAGCTCGAGGGCGGTGGCTTCCTCCAGTTCCTGCTTCACGGCCTGCAGGCGCGTTTCCTTGTCGTGGCTCGCGTCGTAGAGCACGGTCTTGTACTTCTCCAATCCGCTGCGCATCACGTTGGCCACGCTGCCCCTCTGCTCGTCGCAGGCACCGATGGCTTTGTCCACCTCATCGCTTGCCAGCAGGTTGCGCACCTTGCCGAGGAAGGCCTCGATGCGGCCCTTGCCCTTGGCTTTCTGCAACGTGAGGAAACGCTCGATGCTGAAGATGATCACCAGCAGGTTCACCGTGATCAGGATCGGAACGATGAAGCCCCCTTTGTGGATCAGGCCGAAGGTGTGGCCCGGGTCCTCCTTGATCGGGTGGTTCTTCTCCACGATCTCGGAAAGCTGTTCGCTCGTCATTCCAGCGGTGTAGCCTTCGAAATTCTTCGGATCGCCGAGAACGAGGTTGTAGAACAACAGGCTCACCACGTAAGCCAGGGGTATCACGATGACCACGAACAGGCTGGACATCTTGCCGTCTTTGCTTTCTGCGCTCATGTACGGAGGGGTTGCGTTTCGTTGTGGGGTGTTCTTTCTGGTTCTGGCGCTTGTCCGTTCGCTGCCGCCGGGGCCGAAAAAGCCCCGACGATCGGGGCCGGGGTCAGCAGGGTGGCAAACATAGCAAAGGGGCCGTTCGGCAAATGTGAAGGGATCATTGCGGGGCGGGCCATGCGGCTGGGGCGGTCCGTGACATTGGAAGCTTGCGGAAGTCCACGAACCGTGGGGTGTTGCCGATGAGGAACAGGTTAACGCGCCGGGTCGCCTGTGCGTACGGCCATCACCCCATTGCCGGGGAACGGCGCCGACCGATCGAGGAACGGCGAAAGGGGGCGAGCCCCGATCCGCCCCCTTTCACCGCATGGAGCGGGCCGTCTTCAGAGTTTCATCACGCGTTCCACCAAGGAGCGTGAACCGTCTTCGATCCGCACGAAGTACACCCCGTTCGCCAGGTCAGCGATCGGGAACCACCAGGCGCGCGTGGAAAGCGTTCGTGGTTGCGCGACCTGTTGGCCGGTCACGTCCACCAACCGGACAGTGGCCTGTTTGCCCGAGGTCTCCTTCAAGGAGACATACACCGCGTCCTGGGCCGGATTGGGGAAGACACGGACCGCGCTCGCGAGGTTCTCCGCCATGCCGATACCGCCCCCGCTCGTCTGTACATAACTCACATCATCCACGTAGTACTCCCCCAGTGTCGTCCCGTCGCCGTAGGAGTAGAAGTCGATGGCCCCCAGTTGCGGGGTGACGGTACCGCCTTCCGTGTCCATGTCGAAGGGCCAGGTGGTGATGGGCGTAGCGTTGATGAAAAGAGCCGCACCCGCGTTGTCGATATCCACATTGATCAGGATGTTCATCCATTCTCCGGGGACGTACGTGCCTGTGGCATCCGAGCCCGCAGTGGTGGCCGTGACAGTTCCGCCAGCGAACTTGACCTCGGCACCGAAGGAGGCCGGTGTGACATCCTGGTTGTGCTGGATGTTGAAGTAGCCGCCCTTGTCAGCGGGAACGTACATGGACCACCCGAGGTCATAGATGCCGGTAGTCTTGTCGCCGAGGAGCAACAACAGGTCCCCTGGACCACCGTTGGCGGCATTGTTGCTGATGCAGGCCAGGCTGTTCAAACCGGAGAGCGCGACCGTGGTGGAGACCGCTTGATCCTCCCCGGGCGCCCAAAGGGCCCAATGAGCCGGGTCGTTCGCGACCATGCCGCTGCCCTCTGTGTATGCGTCGAAACTCTCTTCAAGCAGCGTGGTCTGCGCCTGGCTGCCAAGCGCGGTGAGGAGGAAGAACGGGAGTATGGTTTTTTTCATGGCGCGACGGTTTGAGGTTCAGATGGTGAAGGTAACCGCGCTGAACGATCCATCACACGGACCGGCACAGCGAGCGGTCATCCTCATGGTCCGGTCCAAAGGAGAGCGGTCGCACCTACATTGCCTCCGTACGATGTTCGTGTTGATCGATCGCTTCCGGCTGGTCCCTGTTCTGATCGTGGCGAATGCCGCGAGCATCGTGCTTTTCCGCTTCTTCCTGACGCTCGACGGCCCCATGCATGTGCTGCATGCATGCGCGTTGAAGAGCGCCTGGCTCAGTGCGCGCTATGCCACGCCGCAGGTGGACTATCTGGTCAATCTCGGAACACTCGATCTGTTCGACATCATACTGGTGCCGCTTACCGTGGTTCTATCACCCGGGGCGGCGCATGCGGTCTACGGAGCGATGGTCCTGCTGGTCCTTGGCCTGGGCGCATGGTCCCTCGCGCGGGCGGCCCGCGCAGCGAATAGGCCGCTGTTGGTGTGGGTGCTTCCACTGGGCTTCTCCTTCATCCTGGTTATGGGGTTCATGACCTTCCTTCTGGCCACCGGTCTGGCGATGTTCGCCGCAGGATGGTGGATGCGCCAGGACCGGATCACCGCGTCGACAGCCCTCAAGGCGGGGGGGCTCATCCTCGCCTGCCAGGCGACGCACAGGGTGGGGGGCTCGCTCGCGCTGATGATGATGGCGTGCTATGAGGTCATCCTCTTTCTGCGTTCACGGAAGGTGAGCCGTGAGCGCTGGGCCATACTTCCTCCCAAGCTGCGCAACGGGCTCCTGATCGTAGGCTTTGGCGGAATGCTCTACAAGGTCCTGAGTGCCATACTGACCAGTCCGCGTGTGCGCGTTCCCGGTAACCCGGAGTTCTGGCTCGGCCTGTTCCGCCTCCGTCCGCTCCTCTTGTTCGATGCACGAGAGGAAACCCCTTTCCTGATCGTGCTGGGCGTTCTGCTCGTCATCTCCCTTGCGTTGGCGCTTTTCCATCGCTTGCGCTCGCGAGAGACCGGTCCGGTACCGGATGCGCTGTTGTTGGCCGGGTTGTTCCTCCTGGCGGTCTCCGTCCTGGTGCGCACCCCCAATGCGGAACTCCTGTACATCGGTACGCGGGCCCAGACCATCGCGCTGTTGCTGCTGGGCATATGGGTCGCTGTTGCGCTCCCGAAGAATGGTTGGTCAGCGGCGCTGGCGGCACTTGTCCTGGTCGTGCACTCCTGGCGCATGGTCCATATGGAGCAGCGCATGGCCGGCTCCCGCCAGGTGTATGAGCACGCGTTGGAGGTCGTGGACCGTCTGCCGGAACACGGCGTGACCCTGCCCGTGGTGTGCGACGACAATTGGATGCACGAGCACTTGAGCGCGTTCGTCGCCGCCAGTTATCGAGGTATATTTTTCTCGCCCGGTGATCACCTGGGCTTCCGCCATCAAACGCATGAGTCCTGGCAGTTGCGCGACTATTCGGACGGATTCCAGCAGGAGCTCCGATGGTTGGAGGACCATGTGGCCAGCAACGCTCCCCCGGTCATTGACCACATCGTGCTGTTCGGCCATGGCAAACCGGTGAACAGCCGCGTAAGCAATCTGTTCGCCGTGCGCGACAAGTACTTCTTCCTTCAGTGGAAGAACGACTACGCCGAGGTCTGGGTGCGGGACCCGGAACGGTGAACGGACCTACCTCGGCCCGTGCTCCAGTGAGCGCACTTCGCCGCTGCCCATAACATTGCGGCTGATCCGTGCGGGGGAACCGTGGTAGCTCACATCGCCGCTACCGGCGATGGAGGCCTCCAGGCTCTGGTTCGCTTCCAATACCACGTCGCCCGAGCCGGCGATGTCCACCACCGCATCAGCAGACTTGAGCTTGCGGGCATCCACATCGCCGCTGCCAGCAATGCCCACCTTCAACCGCTCGCACGTTCCGCTCAAGACCATATCGCCGGAGCCGGCGATGTCCACATCCACTTTCTTGCTGTCGAACGTCAGTGTGATGTTCCCGCTCCCAGCCACGGCCAGATCCATCTCATCGCTGCTGAATGTCCCGTTCGACGTCACATCGCCCGAGCCGTCCACGGTGACCTCATCGATCACGGGCACCGTTATGTGGACGATGAAGTTCTTGTTCGTTGTGTAACCGTCGTTGGTCGTGATCTCCCACACGCCGTTGGAGACCTTGGTCTCCAGGAGCGCGATCAGGTTCTCCTGCGCCTCTATCTCCACGGCCTGTGTGGCGCCCTGCGTGAGCACCACATCCATGGAGCCTTCCACCCGGATGCCATGGAAGGCGTCAACGTTGAGCGGTTTCCGGACCACCTCTCCCACGCCTTTGACACAATCGGCTTTGGCGGCGGGAATGAAGGAAAGGAGAGCGATGGCGAGCAGGGCATGTGGTGTGCGCATGGCTTCTGGGTTTGGTGCATCCAAACGTATCCCGCGCGCCAGCAGCGCAGTGTTACTGAACGTTAAATACCCCGCTCACTTCCAGCGCACGAAGTCGTGCTTGTTGCCGGAGGTCGTCTGCCGTTCCTGCACATCCACGTAGGGGAGCGCCTTGATCAGGTCGCTCAGCCGTTTGAAGCCATAGTTGCGCGCATCGAATTCCGGTCGCTTTTTCAATATGGAATTGCCCAACGCGGCCATCGGTAACCAGCCCTGTTCGTCGGCGAAATCCTCGATCGTGCTCAGCACCAGCTTGCGCAATGACTTGTCCGTAAGCGCGGCGGCGGGATCGGGTTCGGCGCTCTTCACGTCCTTGGCGTCCTTGCCGGGCTTGGCCTTGGGCTGGTCCTGCCGCAGCACCTCGATGTAGATGAACTTCTCGCACGCGGTGATGAAGGGTTTCGGTGTCTTCTTTTCGCCCATGCCATACACGCGCTTGCCCTTCTCGCGCAGCCGCGTGGCCAGCTTGGTGAAGTCGCTGTCGCTGCTCACGATGAAGAAGCCGTCCACGTCACCGGTATACAGGATGTCCATCGCATCGATGATGAGCGCGCTGTCCGTGGCGTTCTTGCCCTGCGTGTAGCTGTACTGCTGCATCGGCGTGATCGCGTGCTCGTTCAGTACCTCCTTCCAGCCCTGCAACCGGTTGCTGGTAAAGTCGCCGTAGATGCGCTTGTAGGTCGCAATGCCGTACTTGCCCACCTCCTCCATCATCTCGCTGATCGCGCCGTAGGGCACGTTGTCCGCGTCGATCAACACGGCCAGTTTCAGTTCGCGGTCGTAGGTCGCCATGGCGGAAAGCTACGCGCCATGCCGGATCCGTGCTCAGCACCGGTCCGGTCCCTGCCGCTCCACATGCACATCAAGGAAGTCGATGCTCCCTTTCACCCCGCCTTCGTGCAGCAGTCGCTTCACCAGTGCCTGGATGTCGGCTTTTTCCGTCACACGCAGATCGCGCATACGCAGCACCAGTACTCCCGCGTGAAGGCATACGTACTCAACGTTGGTCGCGGTCTCCTTCGCGATGCGCTTCTCAGCGGCAGACCAGGTGGCCGCGTCCAGTCGATCCACACGAATGGTGACGAAGGCCTCCAAGGCCGCAGCGGGCACGTTTTCCTGGGCCATCACCGGTGCGGTCGCCAGTAGCAGTGCGGTCAGCATGGTCGGGAGGAGGCGCATTGGGCGAAGTATTGTGAGGGGAAAGTTCGGGTCGGGCCGTCGGTGGGAACATGACGATCGACAGGTCGCGGACATCGGCCCCAAGCCTGCGGCTATCTTCGCGGCCCTTTCAAAAGTCCCGATGGCCGCGCGTTTCCCACAGTACGATGAACTCGACCTGCCCAAGGTCGCTGATGAGGTATTGAAGCAGTGGGAGGCCGAGGACACCTTCGGCAAGAGCCTGAAGTTGCGTGCCGGCCGCGAGCCGTTCGTCTTCTACGAGGGCCCGCCCAGCGCCAATGGCCTGCCGGGCATCCACCACGTGATGGCCCGCGCCATCAAGGACATCTTCTGCCGCTACCAGACCCAGAAGGGCCAACGCGTGGACCGCAAGGCCGGCTGGGACACGCACGGCCTGCCCATCGAGCTGGGCGTGGAGAAGGAGCTCGGCATCACCAAGGAGGACATCGGGAAGAAGATCTCTATCGAGGAGTACAACGCGGCGTGCAAGAAGGCCGTGATGCGCTACACCAGCGTGTGGAACGATATGACGCGCCGTGTCGGCTATTGGATCGACCTGGAGCATCCGTATGTGACCTACCACACGAAGTACATCGAGAGCGTGTGGTTCCTGCTGAAGAAGCTGTACGACGAACAGCTCCTCTACAAGGGTTACACGATCCAGCCGTATTCGCCGGCCGCCGGCACGGGACTCTCCTCACACGAGTTGAACCAACCCGGCACCTACAAGCCGGTGAAGGACACGAGCGTGGTGGCCATGTTCAAGTTGAAGAAGGACCATGCGAGCGAGTTCCTGTTCAACGATGCGTTCGGCGATGTCTTCATCCTGGCCTGGACGACCACACCTTGGACGCTGCCGAGCAATTGCGCGCTCACGGTCGGGCCGAAGCTGGACTATGTGCGTGTGAAGACCTTCAACCCGTACACGCACGAGCCGCAGACCATGGTGCTTGCGAAGGCGCGCCTGAGCTCGTACTTCAACGAGAAGAACCAGAATGCTCCGTTCGAGGACTACAAGAAGGACGGCAAGAACATCCCGTGGAAAGTCGACGGTGAGTTCTACGGCCACCAGCTCGAAGGCATCCGATATGAGCAACTGCTGCCCTACGCACAACCCGAAGGTGGTGATGCCTTCAAGGTGATCGGTGGTGACTTCGTGACGACCGAGGACGGAACAGGTGTGGTGCACACCGCTCCGAGCTTCGGTGCGGACGATATGCGCGTGGCCCGCCAGCACGCCATCGGCACGCTCACGCTCGTTGACCTGCAAGGACGCTTCAAACCCGAGGTGACCGACTTCTCCGGCGAATACGTGAAGGCCGAATACCTGAACGCCGAAGAGCTGGCGGCGGAAGCGAAGAAGCAAGGCCGCGACAAGTACCTCAGCGTGGACGAGCGCATCGCCATCAAGCTGAAGACCGAGGGCCGCGCGTTCAAGGTGGAGAAGTACGAGCACAACTACCCGCACTGCTGGCGCACGGACAAGCCCGTGCTCTATTACCCGCTCGACAGCTGGTTCGTGCGCGTCACGGCGAAGAAGGACCGCCTGATCGCGCTGAACAAGACGATCAACTGGAAGCCGGAAAGCACCGGCACCGGGCGCTTCGGCAATTGGCTGGAGAACCTGCAGGATTGGAACCTCTCGCGCAGCCGCTACTGGGGCATCCCGCTCCCGATCTGGCGCACGGAAGATGGCACCGAAGAGCTCTGCATCGGTTCGCTGAAGCAACTGAAGGAGGAGATCGCGCGTGCGGTCAAAGCCGGCGTGATGAAGTCTGACCCGTACGCCTCGTTCAAGGTGGATGACATGAGCGACGCCAACTACGACACGGTCGACATCCATCGCCCGTACGTGGACAACATCGTGCTGCTCTCACCCGGTGGCAAACCGATGAAGCGCGAAACGGACCTGATCGATGTGTGGTTCGATAGCGGAGCGATGCCGTACGCACAATGGCACCATCCGTTCGAGAACGAGGCGACCTTCAAAGAGAAGTTCCCGGCGAACTTCATCGCGGAAGGCGTGGACCAGACACGCGGCTGGTTCTACACGCTGCATGCCATCGCGGCGCTCACGCAGGACAGCGTCGCCTACAAGGCCGTGGTAAGCAACGGACTCGTGCTGGACAAGGTCGGCCAGAAGATGAGCAAACGCCTCGGCAACGCCGTGGACCCGTTCAAGACGCTCGACGCGTACGGCGCGGACGCCGTGCGCTGGTACATGATCAGCAACGCTTCGCCGTGGGACAACCTGAAGTTCGATGCGGAAGGCATCACCGAGGTGCAGCGCAAATTCTTCCGCGCGCTCTTCAACACGTACAACTTCTTCGCGCTGTACGCGAACATCGACGGTTTCACTTCGGATAAAGGCTATTGGGCCAAAGACCGGGCGCTCGCTGATGGTGGGCTTACGGAATCCGATCGCTGGATCCTCTCGCGCTTGAACAGTGTGATGAAGCTGGCTGATGCGAGCTATGCGGACTACGAGCCGACGATCGCGGCACGCGCCATCCAGGACTTCGTTGTGGAGGATGTGAGCAACTGGTACGTGCGGTTGAACCGCCGCCGCTTCTGGAAAGGAGAGATGGGCGCGGACAAGAACGCGGCGTTCCAAACGCTGCATCGTTGCCTGGAAGTGGTGGCGATGCTGAGCGCGCCGATCGCGCCGTTCTTCACTGACCGTCTTTACCGGGACCTGACGGGCACCAGCGTTCACTTGAGCGACTGGCCGAAGCATGATGAAACGGCCATCGATGTCGAACTGGAGCAGCGCACCGCGCTCGCGCAAAAGCTCACGTCACTCGTGCTGAGCATCCGCAAGAAGGAGGGCCACCGCGTGCGCCAGCCGTTGCAGAGGATGATGGTGCCCGTGACGGATGCCGCGATGCGCACGCGCCTGGACGCGATCCGGGATCTGGTCCTGAGCGAAGTGAACGTGAAGGAGCTCGTGATCCTTGACGCGAGCGAGAGCAAACTCACCAAGAAGATCAAGCCCATTTTCCCGAAGCTTGGCGCACGCCTGGGCAAACTCATGAAGAGTGTCGCAGCAGCCGTAAGTGGTTTCTCGCAGGCCCAGATCGCCGAACTGGAAACCACAGGCTCGATGAAGCTGACCGTGGAAGGGACCGAAGTGGAACTGCTGCGCGATGACGTGGAGATCACCGCCGAGACCGTTCCCGGCCTGAGCGTGGCCAGCGACGGTGCGCTGACGGTCGCACTGGACATCACGATGAACGAAGGCCTCCTGCACGAGGGCATCGCCCGCGAACTGGTGAGCCGCATCCAAACGCTCCGCAAGGAGTCGGGCTTCGAGGTCACCGACCGCATCGATCTGCGCATCCAGCGCAACGGCGACGCCTCCTTCGAGCAGGCCGTAACCGCTCATGCCCCGCATATCCTGGCCGAGACCCTGGCGCTCACCGCGGAGGACCAGTTGCTCGTAGCCGACCTGTCCGGGGTCCCCGGCACCGTGCATCAGGTGGAGCTGGACGAGCGGTTGACCTGTGCCTTGGCCTTGGCCAAACGGGCCAATTGACGGGGGGAGCGTCTATATTCGCGGATCATTTCAAAAAGGGGTATCGCCATGGCGAAGAAACCTGCACCGAAAAAAGCCTCGAAACCCGCGCCCAAGGCGGCTTCCAAGAAATCGGCCAAGCCCGCCAAGAAGGCTGCTCCAGCGAAGAAACCCGCTGCCAAGAAGCCTGCCCCCAAGAAGCCGGCGAAGCCCGCACCGAAGAAGGTCGTGAAGCCTGCGGCAAAGAAGCCCGCACCGAAGCCCGTGGCGAAAAAAACGGCTCCCGCTCCGGCCAAGGCACCGGTAAAAGCCGCCCCGAAACCTGCGGCCAAAGTCCCGGCGAAAGAGACGCCCAAAGCCGCTGTGAGACCTGCCGCCCCGGCCAAGCCTGCGCCCGTTGCCAAGCCCGCACCGGCCCCCAAGCCGGTAGCTGCGAAACCTGAACCCGCACCCAAACCCGCGCCGGCTCCCAAGGCTGCGCCGAAAGCGAACGTGAAGAAGGAGAAAGAAGAAGCGAAGACGAACGCTGCCAAACCTCTCGTTACACAGACATCCGCCCCGGTGATCCACAAGGCCGCACCGATGGTGAAAAAACAAGTGAGCACCTTGGAAAGCGCCAGCAAGGAACGTTACAGCGACAGCGAACTCGAGGAGTTCCGCGGCATCATCAACGCCAAGTTGGACGAGGCCCGCAAGGACTACGAACTGCTCAAGCAGACCCTCGCCAACACGGACAACAACGGCACGGAGGATACCAGCCCCTCGTTCAAGATGATCGAGGACGGCAGTGAGACGCTCAGCCGCGAGGAGACCGCGCAGCTCGCCAGCCGCCAGGAGAAGTTCATCAAGCACCTGGAGGACGCCTTGCTGCGGATCCGCAACAAGACCTACGGCATCTGCCGCGTCACCGGCCGCCTGATCAGCAAGGAACGCCTGCGCCTCGTGCCGCACGCCACCCTCAGCATCGAGGCCAAGCAGCAGATGAGCAACTGACCGGGCTGAAGCACGCTACCGTTTGAAGCGCGCGCTCCTCGTCATCTTCCTCGTCCTCCTGGCCGACCAGGCCTTGAAGGTCTATGTGAAGACCCATTTCTTTCTCGGGGAGTATGTGCCGCTGTTCGGCGCGGAAAGCACGAAGGGCTACCTGCAGTTCGTGGAGAACAAGGGCATGGCGTTCGGTCTGGAGTTCGGCGGGGAAGCGGGCAAGCTCCTGCTCACGCTGTTCCGGATGATCGCCGTGGTGGTGATCGGTTACATCCTGCGCCAGATGATCCTGCGCAACCGGGATGGATGGATGATCACCAGCCTAGCCCTGATCTTCGCCGGCGCGCTGGGCAACATCATCGACAGCGCCTTCTACGGCCTGATCTTCGAGGAGAGCAACCCGAAGACACTGAACGTGGCGCAACTCTTTCCGCCCGAAGGTGGCTACGCGCCCTTCCTCCATGGAGCCGTCGTGGACATGTTCTACTTCCCGCTCTGGCAGGGCCGCTTTCCGGACTGGCTGCCGTTCCAGGGCGGAAAGCCCTTCGAGTTCTTCCGACCGGTCTTCAACATCGCCGATGCGGCCATCAGCGTGGGCGTGGGCATGATGATCCTGGTACAACGGAAACACAAACCCGTTGTCGCCGTGCCGGGCCCGGAAGGATCCTCGGCCGAAGGGCCCATGGGCGGGACCAGGGCGCAAGCCGATATCCGGCTGGAGGAGGCCCCATCGAGCACTCCGCGCGAAGCGGGGCCGCAGGATACGTCAGCGCACTGAAGGATCCGCGCTAAGCCGCCGTCGCCTGACCCAGGCTCTTGGCCAGGCTCATGAACTCGCTGGGCATCATGATCACCGTCGTGGTGTTGTTGTCGATGCCGATCTCCGAGAGCATCTGCATCCGTCGCAACTCCAACGCCATCGGTGCCCGTGCCATCTGTTCGGCGCCCTGCATGAGCTTCACGCTGGCTTCCAGCTCCGCCTCCGCCTTGATGATGCGTGCCCGCTTCTCGCGGATCGCTTCCGCCTCGCGCGCCATGGCGCGTTGCATGCCCTCGGGGATCTCCACGTCCTTCATCTCCACCATCTCGATACGGATGCCCCACGGTTCCGTGGCGCTGTCCACCATCTGTTGCAAGGTGCGGTTGATGCCCTCCCGGTCCCGCAGCACCTCGTCCAGCACATGCTGGCCGATGATGTTGCGCAGCGAGGTCACGGCGAACTGATAGACGGCCTGATGATAGTTCGCGACCTTGAGGATGGCGTTGCCGGGTTCGACCACGCTGAACCACAGCACGGCGTTCACCTTGATGGTCACACTGTCCTTGGTGATGGTCTCCTGTTGTTCGAGGTCCACAGTGCGCGTGCGGATATCGACGGTCCGCTGCCGTTCGATGAGCGGGATGATCCAGTACAGTCCCGGACCGCGGATACCGGTGAAACGCCCGAGCCGGAAGACGATGGCGCGTTCATATTCCTGGGCGACACGGATGCCGGCCAGGGCGAACGCCAGAATGGCAAGAAGAACAGGGGTCATGGTGGTGCGGAGGCGATGGTACGCGACGCCGCTACCAAAGCTTCAAACGGGAACAGCTCCCTTGTCGATGGGATCACACGAACGGTACCGGCACCTAGGACCGCAGCGTGGCCATGCGTGACGATCGATGCTACTTCACCAGATCCACCCTCAGCCCGAAGAACTGTCCGAGTCCCGCGCGCGCGCCAGCGGCCACTTCAGGAACCCCTCCGAAGTTGAGCGAGGGACGCAGTTCATAGGACAGGTTCAGCGCACGCCAGAAGGCGCTCTTCTTCCCCAGTCGATAGCTGACCCCCAACGGCACATACAGCCCCAGGCACAGGTCACCTTCCGTGGTGAACTCCTCGTGCGTCGCCTCCATGTCGCGGTCCTGGGGACCCGTACCGCTGACCAGGGAGGGGTCGGTCCGATGCTCCATCGTATGGGTCACCTGCACCCGACCACTGAACGACATCCCCAGTTGGAGACCCGCACCGCCATAAAGACTCCATCGCTTAGGGTATTCTTTCATGAAGACGAGCGAAGCGTCCAACGCGACATCACTGTAGGTGTGCGACAGGTCATACCGGCTGATCGTGAGCGAATCCACGTACGTGACCTGTCCCGTTTGTGAGGACGTGAGCGAATCGTAAGGCGTGCGCGTCTCCTTCCGCAGAAGAAGATCGGTCCCCTCGTGGTGCTGGTAGGTGAATCCTGCGCGCAAATAGGCTCCTGAGCGCTTGACCCGGTTCTCCCCGCCCAGACGTAACGCAACGGACATGGAAAGCCCCATCACCTGTGCGGGACCGCGCCCATCTCCGATACGGCCATTGGAATCATGGTCGCTGAGGTCGGCCTTCAGGAGTTCCGAACCGGGCGCGAGCTTGCGCCATTGTTCGATCCCGACCGCGTACATGCTTTCCGCCTGTCCTCCGGGCATCACGAACACATCGCACACCGGAGGCAAAGGCTTCAGCGTGTCCGGCTCATACTGGGCCGCCGCTGTGCAACCGAACGCTGCGGCCAGGGCAAGGGTCAATTCACGCGCTCTCATGCGTTCGCGGTTCACATCGCCACCGTCTTCGGGACGAGCAGCTTCCGACTGACCAACAATTCCGCGATCTGCACGGCGTTGGTTGCGGCCCCCTTGCGCAGGTTGTCCGCAACGATCCACATGTTCAAGGTGTTCGGCTGTGATTCATCGCGACGCAGGCGGCCCACGAACACTTCGTCCCGACCGTTCGCGATCATCGGCATGGGGTATTCATCCTTCAGGGGCTCGTCCACCAATAGGATCCCCGGCGCCTGATGCAACAGCCGGCGCGCGTCCTCGAGTTCGAACTCCTTGCTGAACTCCACGTTCACGGCTTCGCTATGGCCGCCGGTCACCGGTACACGCACCGCGGTCGCTGTCACGCGTATCGAGGGGTCGAGGATCTTCTTCGTCTCGTTCACGAGCTTCATCTCCTCCTTCGTGTAGCCGTTGTCGGTGAAGACGTCGCAGCGGGGGATCACGTTGCGGTCGATCGTGAAGGGATACACCATGTCCCCTTTCACGCCCTTGCGCTCGTTCTCCATCTGCGCAACCGCTTTCTGGCCCGTGCCCGTTACGCTCTGGTAGGTGGACACCACTACGCGCTCCACCACGAATGCCTTGTGCAGAGGTGCCAGGGCCATCACCATCTGGATCGTGCTGCAGTTCGGGTTGGCGATGATGCGGTCTTCCGGCGTGAGCAGATGACCATTGATCTCGGGCACCACCAGTTTCTTGTCCGGCATCATGCGCCACGCACTGCTGTTGTCGATCACCGTGCAACCCACCTCGGCGAAGCGCGGAGCCCATTCCAGGGACGTGCTTCCTCCGGCAGAAAAGAGGGCGATGTCAGGTCGTTTCGAGATGGCCGCTTCCATGCCGACAACACCGTACTCCTTCCCTTTGAAGCGGATGGACTTCCCGGCGCTCCTTTCACTCGCCACCGGGATCAGCTCATCGATGGGGAAGTCCCGTTCTTCCAGAACTTTCAGCATGACCCCACCGACCAGGCCGGTGGCACCGACTACAGCGACCTTCATTCGTTGAATGTTAACCGTGGCCGAAGCTAGGCGTTCGGTTCGCGCCGATCCAGCGGAATTCGCCACCTTTCCCACGATCCCATGGCGATGTTCATGCCCTGTTCGCGCTCCCTGGCCGTGCTCTCAACGTGCCTATCGGCCACGTTCGTATCGGCCCAGGTGGATGACTCGTTCACCGATGGCAACTTCACCACCAGCCCTGCCTGGACCGGTACCGACGCACTTTTCACGGTGCTGGACGATGGCGGTAACCTACGGCTCCGCAGCAACAGCCCTACGGCGGCGAACTATTACCTGAGCACGCCGAGCACCCTCGCGAACGACACGCGGTGGGAGTTCTTCGCCGACCTGCGCTTCAGCACGAGCGGAGCGAACTATGTGGACTTCTACCTGATGAGCGACCTGGCCGACCTGAGCGGTGCGGTGAACGGCTACTTCCTGCGCATGGGTGGTACACAGGATCGATTGGAGTTCTTCCGGGTGGACGCCGGTACCGCCACGACCACCGCGCTGCAAAGCCCCGATGGGGTCGTCAACAGTTCCTCGAGCAACCCGTTCCTCATCCGGGTGGAACGCACCGCAGGCGCCGACTGGACCTTGTGGTTCGATGACGGCGTGACCGGTACCTGGACGCAGGCCGGAACGGTGAACGACGCGACCTGGTCGACGACCGCACAGTTCGGTCTTCGCATCGAACAGAGCAGTGCGGGTACCGTGATCAACAATCACTTCTTCGACGGCTTCAGCGTGGCGCCGATCCCCGTGGACAACACGCCACCGGCCCTGCTTTCCGCGACGGTGCTATCGGACACACAGATCGACCTTGCCTTCAGTGAGTCCGTTGAACAGGTCACCGCGGAAGAGGAGAACAACTACGGCATCATTCCCTTCAACAGCGCCGCGTCCGTGGTGCGCGATGCCACGGCCTTCTCCCTCGTGCACCTGACGCTGGCCATCGCCATGCAGAGCGGCAACACATACACCATCACGGTGAACGGTGTGGAGGACCTGGTCGCCAACGCCTGTGTGAACGAGACGGCGGACGTGCTCTATTTCGTTCCTGACGCGGCGGAGCCAGGGGACGTGGTGATCAACGAGATCATGGCGGATCCTGATCCGGCGGTGGGGTTGCCGAACGTGGAGTTCATCGAGATCCACAACAGGACCACGGACAAGACCTTCGACCTGACGGGTTGGACGTTGACCGACGGCAGCGGCACGGGCACTCTTCCTGCGGCGACATTGACTCCCGGAGGGTTCATGATCCTGTGCGACGATGGGAACGCAGCGCTCTTTTCGTCCTTCGGGTCGGTAGCGGGTTTCTCCACGTTCCCCAGCGCGCTCACCAACACCGGCGAACCCTTGGACCTGAAGGAACCAGGAGGGGTCACCATCGACGCACTGACCTATTCGGACGCTTGGTACAATGACGACATCAAGGCCGGTGGCGGTTGGACGCTCGAACGCATCGACCCGACCACACCGTGCAGCAGCGCAGCGAATTGGACAGCGAGCAACGATGCGCTGGGCGGAACGCCGGGTGAGCAGAACAGCGTCTTCGCCATCGTTCCGGATGTCGTCCCACCCGCGCTGGTGAGCGCGTTCGTGAACAGCGATACCGAAGTGGAACTGGTGTTCAACGAGGCGATGAACATTTCCAGCCTGGGGACGGGCAACTATCAGTTCAGCCCGGCGCTCACGGTGGATCTGGCCGTGCCGACCAGCGACCATCAGGTTGAGTTGACCCTGGGTGCCGCGCTGGTCGTTGGACAACTGTATACGGTGACCGTGACGGGCGTTACGGATTGCGTGGGCAACACCATCGGCGGCTCGAACACGCTGATGATCGCTCTGCCCGAGCCCGTACTGCCCGGGGACGTGGTGATCAACGAAGTATTGTACGACCCGCTCGGCAGCGGCAGCGACTTCGTGGAACTGTACAACCGCAGCAACAAGGTACTGAGCTTGGCCGGATGGAAGCTCGCGAACGAGACAGGCGGGGTTATCGGCAGCCCCACGGTGATCACCCAGGCCGCCTTCCTGTTGATGCCCGGCGAATACGCGTTGATCACAGAGGACGCGGCGAACATCGAGGACCAGTATGCGTTGTCGCATACGGACCGTTTCGTGGAAGCTGACATGCCCAGCTACAACAATGGCGAGGGCGTGGTGGTGCTCCAGGATCCGGCCGGCGACACGCTCGATCGGTTCGTGTACAACGACGACCTGCATTTCGCGTTGCTGAACAGCACGGATGGCGTAAGCCTTGAACGTGTGGATCCGGACAGGCCCTCCAGCGACAACACCAACTGGCACAGCGCGGCGGAAACGGCTGGTTATGCGACACCCGGCTACCGCAACTCACAGTTCAGCGAGAACCCTGAGCCGAGCGGCGAGTTGACCATCAACCCCGCCATCTTCTCCCCGGACAACGATGGGTACCAGGATCTTCTAACCATGGCCTATACACTGGATGAACCCGGCTTCACCGGTACGATGGTCGTTTTCGACGTGGCAGGCAGGGAGGTGGTGAAACTCATGGACAATGAACTACTGGGCACCACCGGCGTGATCAGCTGGAACGGCATCATGGAAACCGGGGACCTCGCCCGTATGGGACCTTATGTCGTAGTCTTTGAGGCGTTCGATCCGCAAGGCAATGTGGAACGCTTCCGCGAGACGATCGTGCTGGCGCACAAGATGAACTGAGCCTGACTGCGACCGGTCGGTTGTCAGCATTCTCCGCATCGCAGACTTCTGTGAGGTCCCCGCATTCCGCAACTTCGCGCCCACGTTCTGGCGTTCCAGGGCGCATGCGAATGACCGAACAATTGACCAAGAGCCAGGAACTCATCGCCCGCCGCAAGGCCGCCGTGCCGAACGGGGTGGGTATGTTCAACTACGCCACCGCTGTCAAGGCCAGTGGTGCCACCATCATCGACTCGGATGACCGCGTGCTGATCGACTTCGCCGGTGGCATCGGCGTGGTGAACGCGGGCCACTGCCCACCGCCCGTGGTGAAGGCCATCCAGGAGCAGGCGGCGAAATTCCTGCACGTGAGCTTCAATGTGGCGAGCTATGAACCGTACGTGGCGCTCTGCGAGAAGCTGAACACGCTGCTTCCGCACGGCGGACCGACCAAGACGCTGCTCGTGAGCACGGGTGCCGAGGCGGTGGAGAACGCGATCAAGATCGCCCGTCAGGCCACGAAGCGCCAGGGCGTGCTCTGCTTCACCGATGCCTTCCACGGCCGCACGATGATGGCGATGACTCTCACCAGCAAGGTGGGCTACAAGCCGGACTGCGGTCCGTTCGCGCCGGAAGTGTACCGTACGCAATACCCGAACTTCTACCGCTACGGAGCGGGGCGGAGCGAAGCGGACTTCGTACAGGCCGAGCTGCATCGCCTGGAGGAACTGACGCACAACACCGTCGCGCCGGAGAACCTCGCCGCCATCATCATCGAGACGGTGCAGGGCGAAGGCGGCTTCAACGTGGCCCCCGCCGGCTACATGAAAGGTTTGCGCGCGTTCTGTGACAAGCACGGCATCCTGCTCATCTGCGACGAGATCCAGAGCGGCTTCGGTCGAACCGGCGCGTGGAGCGCCTTCGAGCAGTTCGGCATCGTGCCGGACATCAGCACCTGGGCGAAGAGCCTCGGCAGCGGCATGCCCATCGCTGCGGTCATGGGCAAGGCGGCTATCATGGACAAGGCCGGCCCGAGCAGCATCGGCGGCACCTACATCGGCAATCCTGTGAGCTGCGCGGCGGCCTTGGCCACGCTGGAGTACATGGAGGAGATCGACATCAACGCGAAGGGCAAACATGTCGGCAGTGTGATCCGCAAGCGCTTCGAGAAAATGAAGGCCAAGCACGCGTGCGTCGGTGATGTCCGCGGTCTCGGTGCCATGATGGCCATCGAATTCGTGAAGAACGGCGACCCCTTGCAGCCGGATGCGGACACCTGCATCAACCTCATGAATGCCTGCGCCAAGCGCGACCTGGTGGTGATCAACGCCGGTACCGAGAAGAACATCATCCGCGTGCTGAGCCCGCTGGTGATCAGCGACGAGATCCTGAACAAGGGACTCGACATCATGGAGGAAGAACTCGAGAAGATCACGGCGTGATGAACGCTTGTTGTCCGTTGTCGGTTGTCGGTTGTCCGTCGCACGAACTGCGCACGGGGATCATTCGATGGCCTCACCGACAACCGACAACCGGCAACTGACAACCGGCAACTGACAACCGGATACATGAAACCATTCTCGATCGCCGGTATCCAGATGCGCATCAGCGCTTCCACACCGAACGTGGAGGCGATGAAGAACAAGCTGGAGATCACCATGAACATGTACCCGTGGGTGGACATGGTGATGTTCAGCGAGCTCTGCGCCTACGGCCCGCTCACGGCCCATGCCCAGGCCATACCCGGGGAGTTCGAGCAGGAGATGTGCGCGATGGCCGCCAAGCACGGCATCTGGCTGCTCCCCGGCAGCATCTTCGAGCTGAAGGACGGCCACATCTACAACACGGCCACCGTGATCGATCCGGAAGGCAGTGTGGTGACGCGCTACCGGAAGATGTTCCCCTTCTATCCGTACGAGGTGGGCGTCACCGGTGGCAACGAATTCTGCGTGTTCGATATCCCGGAGGTGGGCCGCTTCGGTGTGAGCATCTGCTACGACATGTGGATCCCCGAGACCACCCGCACGCTGGCCGTGATGGGCGCGGAGGTGATCCTGCATCCGACGCTCACGGGTACGATCGATCGCGAGATCGAACTGAGCATCGCACGGGCCAGCGCCGCCACCAACCAGTGCTACTTTTTCGACTTCAACGGCCTGGATGCCGGTGGCAGCGGACGCAGCATCGTGTGCGGTCCGGAAGGGCGTATCGTCTACCAGGCCGATGTGAACGAGGAGATCATCCCCATCGAGATCAACCTGGAAAAGGTGCGCAGGAGCCGCGAGCTGGGCGTGCTGCGCCTGGGTCAGCCGATGAAGAGCTTCCGCGACCGCCCGGTGGAGTTCGACGTGTACACGCCCGGCGTGAAGCACCCGTACCTGGAAAGTCTGGGACCGTTGATCAAACCCACCCGCGTACATGAGCTGGGCGAACTGCAGATGAAGGATGAAGCACGCGCGAACGAACTCCCCAAACGCATCGTCACTTCCTTCCGTCCACCCAGCGACCCTTATTCCATCTGAACCAGACCCCATGGGAAATTCAGCCGCCTTCCGCCACCACGCCAAGCTCAAGGATTACGTGAGCTGGTTCGAGATCCCCGCGTACGACATCACGCGCGCCACCACCTTCTACAACGCCATCTACAACATGGAGATGGAGCACGCGCAGAACGGTGA
>CAZYPC010000061.1:0-27759 GCA_964649165.1 uncultured Chryseobacterium sp. | reverse complement strand
TGGGAGGACTCGGTAGCTCAGTTGGTAGAGCACAACACTTTTAATGTTGGGGTCCCGGGTTCGAGCCCCGGCCGAGTCACAGAAGCCTTCGCGAAAGCGGGGGCTTCTTCGTTCCTGGAACGCGCTGATCCTCACGCGGAGGCGCGGAGAATAACACCACCCGCAGGTCTGGATCCCCTCTGCGGCTCCGCGTGAGACCCCTTCAGCGCAATCCCACCAGGCGCAGGTGGTAGACCACTGTGCTGCGCATGGGGATCTTCTTGCTGTCCCCCGCCAGTCCGTAGGCCCTGTGGCTGGGTATCACGATGACCGCGCTGTCACCAGGACTGAGCCGCTGGATGGCCTCGTGAAGACCGCTCTCCACGTTGTCCTTCTCGATGGTGAAGTCCTCAGGTTCGTTGGGAGCGCTTGCGTAGCATACGGTGCCATCGATGAGGGAAACGTCGAAAAGGATCGAGGCGGTTTGCAGCGGTCGTGCGTTCGCTCCCACGCTATCGGTGATGAGTTTGATGCGCACGCCGGTGCCTGTGCGCTCCATCGCCAGGCCGTGGCGCGCGATCCATGCATCGATGTCGAGCGCCTCGCGTTCCGCCAGCGCCCGATTCTCCGCGATCAGTCCGGGGTCCTGCCCCGACTCCTGTCCGGAACCGACTTTCGCCGGCGGCGCTTCCATCCCATCCACACACCCGGCGAGGAGAGAGACCAGCAGGACCCCAGCGTATTTCATGCGGGATGCTGGGCCAGGAATGAGGGCAGTTCCTTCATGAACCGCTCCACCACATGGGCAAGCGGCTCCTTGGCGTGGCCGCCGGCCGCGTTACCATGACCGCCGCCGCTGAAGTGCTGGGCGAGGAATTCGTTCACCGGCAGCGCGCCTTTGGAACGCAGGCTCAGTTTCACCACGTCCGGTCGCTCCACGATGAACGCCGACAGCCGGATGCCGCGTATGCTCAGACCGTAGTTCACCAGACCTTCCGTATCGCCGGGCTGGTAGTTGAACCGGTCCAGGTCGGCCTTGCTAAGCACGAAAACCGCCGCCCGCAGGTCCGGATGCACGGTCAAGCGCTCGTTCAACGCGAAGCCGAGCAGCCTGAGCCGGAGTTCCGTGTTGTCATCCATGATGGCTTCATGGATGCGCTCCGGCACCACACCGCGCCGCAGAAGCTCGGCAGCCACCTCCAGCGTGTGGGGGGTGGTGCTGCTGAAACGGAACGAACCGCTGTCCGTCATGATCCCCGTGTAGAGACAGGTCGCGGCATCGCGGTCGATGAGGTCGGCATGTCCCAGCGCGCTCACGATGTCGAAGACCATCTGGGCGGTCGAACAGGCCTCCACGTCGCTGAACGATACGGCCGCGAAACTGTCCGGATGCCGATGGTGATCGATGAGCACCTTCGTGCTGGCCGCTCGCACTGCATCTTCCAACCCGCCCACACGGTCCGGCTTGTTGAAATCCAGACAGAACAGCAGATCGCTCTCGCGCACCGCGCGGTCACTGGCCTCCTTTTGCTTGTCATGGGCCAACGCCTGGTCCGCACCGGGGATCCACTTCAGATTCAGCGGCGGCGTGTTCGGAAGGACAACGCGCGCGTCATGCCCGAGCTTCCTGAGCACCGCGCAGAGTCCGAGACTGCTCCCCATCGCATCGCCGTCCGGGTTGAAATGCGTGATGATGGCGATGGTGCGCGGGCTGGCCAGTAGCTCGCGCAACGACGCGACGGCCGCTGCGGGAGCGGAGGGAAAAAGCATGGGCGGCTAAGGTAGCCGCCCATGTGAACGCTTTCCGCAGCGACTACTTCTTGTCGTCAAAGCCCATGGCGGGCGTGGGCATGTGCTCGATGAGGATGCCGACGCAACCGATGTCGAACTTCTTGTCGCTGCGCTTCGGCTTCGGATTCACCGCTCCGGGAGCCGTCACTTCCACGATCAACCGTTTGGTGGCGGTTGCCGTGAACTCGATCGCGTCGGCCATCTCGTGGTCCTCGTTCTTCCAGAGCTCCTTCTCCACGTCATCGAACACCCGCTTGGTCTCCGTTACCGTGCTCTCCTTGAACTGCCCGGATGGATTCCCGTTCGCATCAAGCAGTTCCTCCTTCTTGATCACCTGTTCGCTCACATCCCTCGGCTCACGCACTTTCTCGATCAGACGGGCCACCACATGGTCACCGATGACCTTGTCGTCATAGCAGAAGGCGATGCGGTAGTCCTGCCCCCTGTAAACGATGATGTTCAACTCCGTCGGCACTCCGATCTGCACGCTGGCGCTCTTGCTCTGACCATTCATGCTGAAGCGGGTGTCCGTGGAGCGTTCGCAATTGAAGCGATGGAACTCCGCGCAATCGTCCTGGGCGAACAAGCCGAGCGTGGATAGGGCGGCGGCGGCGAGCAGTGTGCTTCTCATACGGGTGTGCCCGCCATCCGGCGGACGTTGTGTGTTCAGGCTTTGGCCGCGCTGTCCTCGGCTTTGGTGATCGCGTCCCGCATGGCGGTCACAGCGTTCTTCAGTTCATCGTAACGGGCTGCGGTGATCGACATGGACACGTCATCGCCCAACACCATGCGGCCGCTGGAGGACTTGCCGTGGTTGGGCGTACGCACCACGTTCAGCTGGTCGTAGATGTCCCGGATGGCTATCAAGCGCTGGCGTGTAGGAGCCACGTTCGTATCGTCCTTCAAGGCACCCATCATATCGATGAGCTGTTCCAGGCTCACCTTCTGCTCAGCGATGCGTGCCAGCAGCGGGCTGCTCTCATCGTAGGCGTTCATCTGGGCCATCACCAGATGCATGCTCTCCACCCAACCGCCGGCCAGCACGAGCGCGAGCGTGGGTCCCATCTGTTCGGCCTGCAGCTTCTGGTAGGCGTTGTAGTAGGCGTCATTGGCGAGCACATCGAGTGAATCACCGTGCGTCAGGTTCTTCTCCAGTCGCTGTTGCACATCGTTGTTGAACGCGTTGGCAAGCCCGAGCTGACTCCCGAGATCCTTGCATGCGAGGTAGTAGCGCACCACTTCGCTGGTGAGCTTGAAGTTGCTGGCGTACACCATGTCCGTGGCGTAGACCCCGAAATTCAACGCACGACCAGGCAGGGTGGCGAAGCGGTCCGCCTTCGGGGCTGCGCTCATCGCGCTCTTCTGCCCCTTGCCGTTGAGCTGGCGCACGATGGCGAAGAGCTCATTGGGTGTGGGCATCTGATAGATGCTGCTGGCCTGGGCGGAAGCATCCTCGCCTCCGATCACGAGTGCGGGAGGCTTCTCCGTTGCCGCCTGCTGGCCGGGCTCATCGCCACAAGCCATGAAAAGACCGGTCAGGAGAACGACCGTGACCTGGGGAAAGCGCATGTGCATGGTGGGAAAGTGCGTACACCCCGCGCCGGGCAGGGCGCTGCGAAGGAAATGTGGTGCTCTCCCCCGCCCTTTGGAGGGGGCGTCTATTTTTGCGCCGCTTTTTCAACAACACCCTATGGCCGGTAACAGGACTTTCACCATGATCAAACCCGAAGCCGTGGCCGCTGGCCATGCCGGGAAGATCCTGGATATGATCATGGCGAACGGATTCCGCGTGGTATCCCTCAAGTACACACGCCTCTCCCACAAGGAGGCTGGAGCGTTCTACGAAGTGCACAAGGAGCGCCCGTTCTACGGCGAACTGGTCGACTACATGGCCAGCGGAACGATCTACGCCGCGATCCTGGAAAAGACCAACGCCGTGGAGGATTTCCGCAAGTTGATCGGCGCCACCGACCCGGCCAATGCCGAAGAAGGCACGATCCGCAAGCGGTTCGCGGAGAGCAAGGCCAAGAACGCGGTCCATGGCAGCGATAGCGACGATAACGCGCGGATCGAAGGCCACTTCTTCTTCAGCTCGCGCGAGCAGTATTGAAGCGGTGGTAGGATACCCGGCCGCGATGGGATCCGAACAGCGCGGTGCGGGCGCGATCGGTTTCCACTTGCGGGGTGGCCTCCGTTTCATGCCGCGCATGCTGCTGGTGCTATGTGGTTGCTGCTCCGGTCCCCTTTCGCACGCGCAGCAACCGCGCATCAGTGAGCAGGTCGCCAAGTCCGCGGTCTACCGCATCGTCCGCTATTCGGGTCTACAACCGGATTTCATCGTTCGTGAGAACGCGGATATCCCCACGGCCATCGCGTTCATCAAAGGGCACAGGCGCTGTATCGAGTACAATCCATCGGTGATCGCGGGCATTGTGGATTCGGCGAAGACGGATTGGAGTGCGGTGAGCATTCTGGCGCACGAGATCGCCCACCACCTGCTGGGGCATACGCTGGAGACCGGCAAGCGCCACCCCGGGGACGAACTCGCCTGCGACCTCTATTCCGGCTTCATCCTGAACGCCATGGGGGCCACATTGGACGAGAGCCTCGCCGCCATGCGTGTGGTCGGCCACAAGCTCGACACGCTGCATCACCCTTCCAAGGAGGCTCGGCTGGAGGCGATCCGTCAAGGGTGGACGGATCGCGACCGCATTTCGCGCGGCGAGGACATCGCCCACGTTTCGCCTCCCGAAGACCTTCGCTGGTCGGTCAGCTTCGAGGGCGACCCCAACACGTACTATGTGAACGCGAGCGACCAATTGGTCTGGTTCAATGAACTCGCCCAGCCCATCGTGCTCGGCACCCTGGAGACCAGCACGCAGAAGGCCTACCAGCACGCCATCCGATGGAACTCGGAGGTCCTGCAGGTGGACGGGCGCGGCTCCATCTGGAGCAGCACCACCCACGGCATGATGACGCCGGTGGGGCACATGACCTTGTTGGGTAACCGCTGATCCGATCAGTCGATCCGGATCTCCGTCACCACTTCCCGCTCGAACCGTCGGTTCAAGAGTTCCACGAGCGTGGCGCGCATGAAGTGCAACTCCTGCCGCAGCGGAGCGCTATCCACCTTCACCGTGAGCTTTCCCCGGCGCAGGTCGATGCGCATGGTGTGGCGCGCGATCATCTCCCCCGCCACCTCGGACCAGCCCGC
This sequence comes from uncultured Chryseobacterium sp., assembly GCA_964649165.1. Lineage (GTDB taxonomy): Bacteria > Bacteroidota > Bacteroidia > Flavobacteriales_F > PHOS-HE28 > PHOS-HE28. The sequence goes on along the minus strand of CAZYPC010000061.1, from coordinate 22,775 downwards.
GCGCACGGCCTGCTCGTCCATTTTAGCGCGTAGGCCATAGTCCTGGATCAGCGTTTCAAGCGCCTCCTTCAACGACCGTTCGTTGCTCTTGCTGCGGTGCATGTTCGAGTTCGAAGAAACGGGTTTCCAAGGGCAGCCCATCGAGCGCGGTGTGAAGGCGCCCAGCGTCGGTATCGGTGATGATCACCTGCCCGAAACGGCCACCACCGAGCAGCTTCAACAGGTGCCGCATCCGGAGCGGATCGATCTTGTCGAAAATGTCGTCCAGCAACAGGATGGGTCGCTTTCCGCTGCGCTGCGCGGTGAGATCGAACTGCGCGAGCTTCAGCGCGATGAGGTAGGTCTTCTGCTGGCCCTGGCTGCCGTAGCGCTTCAGTGGCTGCCCACCGATGGTGAAGACCAGGTCGTCCTTATGCACCCCACCCGTGGTATGCTCAGCTACCAGATCCCGCTGCCAGTGGTCATCCAGAATGGCGCGCATGGAGCGCTCGCCCAGTTCGCTCTTGTAGCTGAGTTCCACGGATTCCGGACCGCTCGTGATGCCTGCATAGTGACCGGCCAGCAGCGGCACGAGTTCGTCCATGAAGGCCTTGCGCACCGCATGCACCGCTTCTCCATGCATGATCAATTGCTCATCCCAAGGCTCTGCGGCCGACCGGCTGGCTCGACCGGTCTGCGCCAGATGTTTGAGAAGCGTGTTACGCTGCGCCAAAGCCCGGTTATAACGCACCAACGCCTCCAGATAGGCCCGATCGAACTGGGCGATCAACCCGTCAAGGAAGCGGCGGCGGACATCACTGCCTTCCAGCACCAATTGGCCATCGTAAGGGGTGATCATGACCACCGGAAGACGACCTACATGATCACTTAAACGTTCGTATTCTTTCTTGTTGCGCGTGAAGACTTTACGAACGCTCTTACGAACGCTGCACGCCAAGCTGTCCACGCCTTCTTCCGTCACGAGCTCACCCTTCACGATGAAGTACTCTTCGCCGTGCAGGACGTTATGGCTGTCCTGCGGCTCGAAGTAGCTCTTGCACAATCCCAAGTAGTGGACGGCATCGAGCAGGTTGGTCTTACCTGTGCCGTTCGGGCCGGTGATGCAGTTCACTTGAGGCCCCAAGTCCAGAACCGCCTCCCGGTGGTTTCGGAATTGCAGCACGGAGAGGCGTTGCAGATGGATGGACATGCTGAAAGTCAGGCTGGCCGGGCCCTGCACCGGGATGGGGACCGGGGTCAACCTCGAAGCGTTCAAAGATAGGTCCGCACCCTGCGCGTGTACCGCCGGAACATCTACTTTTGCGCCCCGCCGGAAAAGCCCGGTAAGCGACGAATGGCTACCAAGACCCCACCGCCCGCCGAGAACAAGGACCTCGATATCGGCGAGATCTACACGAAGACCGAGCTCTTCTTCGACAAGAACAAGAAACTCGTTACAGGTGCTGTGGTCGCCGTACTGGTCGTCGTCGGTGGCATCCTGGGCTACAAGAAGTTCGTGGCCGAGCCGAACGCGCAGAAGGCGCAGGAGATGATCTGGAAGGCGCAATACTGGTTCGAGATCGACTCGCTGGACCTGGCGATCAACGGCGACGGAGGCAGCTACTACGGCTTCCTGCAGGTGGTCGATCAATACGGCAGCACGCCCGCTGGCGAAGCGGCCAACTTCTACCTGGGCGTTTGTTACCAGCAGAAGGGCGAGTGGGAAACGGCGCTGAACTATTACAAGGAGGCGGACCTCGATGACGAGGTGCTCAGCGTGATGGCCGTCGGCAACCAAGGCGACGTGCTCACTGAACTCGGCCGCACGGACGATGCGATCAGCCAGTTCGAGAAGGCCGCGAACATGGTGAAGAGCGAGTACACCACGCCGATGTTCCTCATGAAGGCGGGCATCCTGTACCGCCAGAAGAACGACCACAAGAACGCCGCCAAGTGCTTCGGCCGCGTGGCCACGGACTTCCCCACCTCACCGGACGCGCAACAAGCCAAGAAGTACGCGGCCTACGCCGAGGCGATGAGCAGCCAGGGGTAGGTGTGGAGGTCGCCAAGTCCATTGCCTCCTCTCACCGCTCTTTCTCCTTTCTGCGGCGTTAGGATCCTTGACCGTAGCGGCCCGCTACGGCTGCGGCTCCTGCCTTGCAAAAAGAAGAAATAGCGGCAAGATCAAGTCAACCAACTCAGCGACCACCACACCATGGCCACTGCCGGAAAAGATCTTTCGACCTACGATGCGGCCGGCGTCCCCAGTGGCGCCGGTCTGCGTTTGGGCATAGTGGTGAGCGCGTGGAACGCGGAGATCACAGGAGCGCTGCGGGATGGTGCCGTGGAAACACTACTGAAGCACGGCGTCTCCTTGAAGATGCTGGTGGAAGAACCCGTCCCTGGCAGCTTTGAATTGCCGCTGGGCGCACAGACGCTCCTGGAACATCGCGGCGTGGACGGCGTGCTTTGCATCGGCAGTGTGGTACGCGGGGAAACCCCTCACTTCGATTACGTCTGCCAGGCCGTGGGCCAGGGTGTCATGGACCTGAACATCAAGCACGGCAAGCCCGTCATCTTCTGCGTGCTGACGGACAATACGATCGAACAGGCCCGCGACCGGAGCGGCGGCAGGCACGGCAACAAGGGCGTGGAATGCGCCGTCGCCCTGTTGCGGATGTGCGATCTGGTGAAGCGCTCGATCAGTTCTGCGTTCCCTGCGAGCACCGACTGACGGTGCGCGTGGCACCAATGGTCGCTACCAACGCTCTTCCTTGCTCTTCTCGAACCGGGTGCTGAACCCCAGACCCAGCGAAAAGAAGTTGTAGGGGCCGGACCGTTCCTGATAACCCGGGAACCCATCCAGGCATAGCAGTTCAGGCGTGAAGAGCGATGCATCATGCTCGTAGCCGGCCGTGATCCCGAAGGCCAGATTGTCGCTCGCATGAACGTAGTAGCCTATGGAAGTGGACCAGTGCAGCCCTTGCTGGCTAATGTCTTCTTCGCACGTGCTGCAGTCCCATGTCCACGTGCTCTGGCCCACCTTCCCGTTGATCTCATAGAAGGAGTTCGGGCCGACGTAGTGCGCGTACTGCGCTTTGAGATAGTAGGTAAGCCGCCCCGCATCGCCCTGGGTACTGATCCCGGTGAAGGCCGTCTTCTTCAGCTCCCACCCCATCGCTTTACCGCCCAGGCCCAGGCCCAGGCCCTTCCAAAGCGGGAACTGAACGCTCAGATCGAATTCGCCCAAGGGAGAGGTCAGGCGCCCGAAGATCTTGTTGCCCATTTGTGCTGGAAGGATCAATGTGCCTTGGGCCGTGGGCTTGTGATCGGGTGTGCGGGCCTGAGGCAGGGCCCGGCCTCCCAACAGGATCAGGAGCATGAGATAGACCGTCCTCATGCGCGCTTCAATCTGAATTTGCGGATCGTCCGCTGCGAGGAGGTGGCCAGTTCGAAGTAATACTCCCCATCCGCAGCCGAGCCGATGGGCAGCTCCAGCACGTGCGTGCCCCGCTCCTTGCGATCAGCTGACCAGCTCTGTAAAAGACGGCTATCCAGATCCAGCATCGCCGATCGCAACTCCTCGGTGGCGGGCAGCTGTACCTCAACGCGCAACCGTGCCGGGTGATACTCCACCTGCAAGGACAGGAGTTCCGCGTGGGACATGACAGGTCGTTCGGCCTGCATGGCGTGCCGTTTGAACCGACGCCAGACCATGGCAGCGAACAGCAGGCTCAATGAGATCAGGAGCGCGACGCGCAGTTGGTCGACCCAGGTCATGGTTCAGAGCATGATCACCCCCTCTATCTCCGCAGCCCGTTCATACCGGGCCACCACCTCCTCGGCATTGATCATCACTTCCCGCGCCGTAACGCTGAGGTACTTGCCGCCGGCGCTGTACTTGCGCAGGAGCTCGGCCTCCGGCGGGAAGAGTGCCAACACCTTCTCCAACCGCGCTGTCTCCGGCTCGAAGATCAGCTTGAACATGTAGACGCTCGGCCATTCATGCACCTCGTTCAAGCGGTCAAGCAGGCGTTGTTTGGTCTCTGCGTTCAACATCGGCGGTGTTCAAAGGTATCGGTACAGGCAAAGCGGGGCTTGGAAAGGGAACTGTCGGTCCGTGCATGAACTTTGCCCCAGATGCCGTGTACCGCTTTCTGGATGACCGCACTCAACGACCGCATGAACCGCGCACTCGCTTTTTTTCTTTTGAGCCTTTGCACGGTGCCTTTGCTCGCACAAGCGACACCCGTTCCCGCCCGCGACGAGACCAAGGAGGAACTGAGCAAACAGGCCCCATACGGCTATGCGACCCCGGCACAGGACGCCTATCAGGGCGCATGGTCCGTTCCTCAATCCCAGAACACGGCCGCCGTGTGGAAAGCCTTGTGCGACGCCCGGCCGGCTGATGTGAACGCCCAGTTCAACTGGTTCCGCAGCGAACGCAATGCGCGGCTCAGTTCGAACAATGGCCGCCTGCTCGAAAAGGACGAAGCCCAACTCAACTCCATCGCGGACCGCATCAACACCACCGCACCAGGGAGTTTCGAGCAGCACCTGAGCAGCTACTACGTTTCCTTTCCCGAACGCTCGGCCTTTGCCGAACTCGAACAGGCCAACGCCGCACAGCCGGATCGAACGGAGCTGATCCTGCCCATGCTCACCCGGGCGAATGCCAATGGAGACAAGGCCGATCTGGATAAATGGGCCGCGCGACTGGAACAACACGGCGGTCTTGCCCCCGCCCTCACCGATGTGGCCAAGGACCTGCTGCTCAGCGTGGACGAGGGGGGGGTCCTCTTCACCAATGGGGATATGGACGGGGCTCCCGCCTTGGTACGGCAGCGATCGCACGATCAACGCCGTGACGTGCTTGTCGTTGACCAACGCCTTCTGGCCGATGCCTCGTATCGCCAACGCATCTGGTCAGAAGCCAAGGCCAGCGGGCCTGTGCCCTCACCCGGCCCGGCATTCGCACAGGCGCTGATCGGAGCCACCGCCCGGCCGGTCTTCCTGGCCCTGAGCTTGGACAGGGAATGGTTCGACGCGTTCCCCGGCCGGTTGTGCGCCACCGGCATCGCCTTCGCCGTCAGCGGCCGCAGCGGCTGCACGACCCACACGCTTGAACAGCGCTGGGGCCAGATGAACAAGACCATGGCCGCCGGACCGTTGAGCCGCAACTACCTGCTGCCGGGATCCATCCTGCTGCAGAAGTACCGGTCCGAACCAACGGATGAGAAGCACGCCTCCCAACTGGAATTCGAACTGCGCGGCATGGCCGGCAAACTGGGCGCCACGCAGGACCTGATCAAAGCCGGGGTGCTCACCCACTGACCCCATGGGGCTGTTCCGCACCGACCACCAGGCGCTCAGCGACGAACGGCTCATGGAGCTGATCGTCCGTGGTGATGAACGGGCTTTCGGCGCACTGTACGACCGCTACCAGCGCAAGCTGATCACCTATTTCAGCCGGATGCTTTGGAACGACCGCGAACGCGCCCAGGACTTCCTGCAGGAACTGTTCACCAAGATCGCCCGCAAGCCGGACAGTTACGACCCGTCCCGCCCATTCAGCACCTGGCTCTACAGCGTGGCCAACAACATGTGCAAGAACGAGTACCGGCGCGAAGGCACACGCAAGGCCGCCGTTCCGCACCTGAAAGCCGAAACAGACCATGTGAACGCGATCCACGGCGACGGCGTGGACCGTGAGCGCTTCCGCGAGCGATTGGACCAGGAACTGGACAAACTGGATCCGGACCAGAAAGCCACCTTCGTCATGCGGTACCACGAGGACATGGCCATTAAAGAGATCGCCGGTGCCTTCGGCATTTCGGAAGGTACCGTGAAGAGCCGCCTCTTCTACACGTTGAAGAAGCTCGCCGAGCGCCTCAACGAATTCGACCCCCGCATACTCCAACAAACCTCCTCACCGAAAGCCCGGTGAACACGCCATGGAACGCCGCGAACTGTACGAACCCGAAGACATCGAGCAACTCCTCATCGAGCGGCCCTACGACGCGCTGTTGGAGGAGGAACGCGCCTTCGTGCTGCGCCACCTCAGCGGCCGCGATGAGTACGAAGCCATGCGTGCGCTGCTGTTGAACGTGCACGACAATGACGCCAGCACGGCGCCCGTTGATGCCGAACCCTCCGTTAGGGCTCATGTGATGGCTGTTTTCCGCTCGGAACAACAGCCGCAATGGCGGATCTGGCTGAACAGCGTGCACGCCTTCCTCCTCCCGAAAGAGGCCTCCGCGATGTGGCGGCCTGCGCTCGCCTTGGGCTCCCTCGCCTTGGTGGCCTGGCTGGTGGTGGTGAACGTGGGTCGCGTTGATGTGGCGAAAGCCCCGCAACTGGCAGAAGTGAAAGACGTCAAGGAGGCCAGGAACATCGAGGACAAAGCAGCGGACCAGAATGCTGTTGAACCGTCCGTTCAGCAGCAGGAGACCCACTCGGAGCAAGCCGCTCAGACCGCCACCAGGGTAACCTTTACCTCACCGGTCAGCGACGCGGCCAAGGCGGACGAACCGCTTTTCCAACCTGAAGCGAGCGGCGCGCTGGCGAGCGCTGCCGAAGAAGCGGAGCGCCCGGCTCCACCTCCCGTCGCGGAAGCGCAACTGGACATCGCGGCCAGCGAAGACCAGGCAAAGGACCTGGAAGATGTGGAGGTATTGGCGACGGTTCCCGGCGCGGCCGCCGTCCGCCAGGACAGCATGAGCGTTGTCACAGGGAGTGCCACCCATATCGTGACGAGCAATGAGTTGGCCCGGAATTATTCGCTGTCCAATGCATCCGCGCCACAGGGCACGTCCACAAGCGTTGATGCCATCTCCAGTAAGAGCGTGGTGCTCTTCGCTCAGCGCGAGAAGGCCAAAAAGCACGAGGACCGGAAACGCTCGTTGAGCTTCGACACGGGGACCGTGGACGACATGGCCAGTGCTGACGCCGGCGCTTACATCGATCTGCTGCGCGCGGCCTGGTGAACCCTACTCCACCTTGAAAGCGCGATAGACCTCGAAGTCCTTGGCGGTCACTCTCAGTGTCATCGCCGCCTTGGGGAAACCTCCTTTGTCCAGGCGACGGATCAGCTCAGGGGTCAAGGCCTTGCCTTCTTCCTTGTACCAGGTACGACCTTGTTGATCCACCACTTCGATCACGACCCGTCCGATGGGGTGATCGCTGTTGATGCTCACGCTCACAAAGGCCGAGGAACGCGTGCAGCTCACCTCGACCCTGGTCCCCTCTGGTAGAGCGGGCAACGCATGGGCAGCGGGGATGGCGGAAAGGAGCGACGCGAAGAAGACCGACCGGAGCAACTTGCGCATGGTACCTGGTAAGGGATCATACAAAAGTAGGATCCACGCCGGAATCGGCCATCCGCCGAAAGGATGACCCTTGGATCGACGAGCAACCCGATATGAGCCTGTGCCCCAGACCGGACGGGGGATCACCCTCGATCTTGCTTGGATCCCTGAAGGATCAGGGCTTGGGCGGCGCCTGCAGGTCCGCACCGGATTCCAGCAGCTTCGCCCCAGCGTCCGTCCGCAGCGCATAGGTGAAGCCGTTCTGCAGCGACCAAGCCCCGTAAGCCCCGTCACGCCGTAAGGCCAGGAAGCCTACCTGATGGTCCAAGGGGGTCGGTAGGAACTTCCGGATCCGACGGATCGCCTCCTTGCAGGCGGCTTCGGGCTCCATGCCCTGGCGCATCAACTCGACCACGGTATGGGTTCCTGCCGTGCGGATGACCAGCTCGCCGGTACCGGTCGCACACGCGGCGCCCGCCTCCCCATCCACGAACAGCCCTGCCCCGATGATCGGGCTGTCCCCTACCCGGCCATGGATCTTGTATGCCATACCGCTGGTGGTGCAGCTACCGGCCATGCGGCCGGAAGCATCCATGGCGATCAGGCCGATGGTATCGTGGTTCTCGCGGTTGGCCTTGGGCCTGTATTCGCCCTTGTTCAACCACTCGCGGTAGGCCTCCTTCACTTCCGGGATGTCTACTTCGCGCTCGCTGAAACCATTCTCCAAAGCCCATTTGAGCGCCCCGGCGCCAACGAGCATCACATGCGGCGTGCGTTCCATGATCGCCCTCGCCACGCTGATCGGATGCTCGATACGCTCCAGGAACGCAACCGAACCGCAGCGGCCATCGTGGTCCTGTATGCAAGCATCCAGCGTCGTGTGGCCGTCGCGATCGGGTGCCCCCCCCAATCCCACGCTCCGATTGGAGAAGTCACTTTCGGTCACCATGACGCCGCGTTCCACGGCATCCAGCATGCTTCCGGCGGCCTGCAGCGTTTCCCACGCCTTCGCATTGGCGGCCATGCCGTGATCCCATGTGCTCAAGATGATCGCGCCATTCGCCTTCGGGAGAGCTGGCATCGCCTTCTCTTCCATGCTACCTGCGGGATCATGCCCGGCCGTATTCGCGCACCCTGCCAGCAAGGCGGCAGATCCTGCGAGGCCCGTCTTGAGAAATTCCCTTCTGTCCTTCATCCGTGGCCAAACTAACCATCGAACGGCTGGCCCTTATCCTTGTCACCACCATTCTCCCGAAAAAACCGTGACAAGCCAACGAGCCCCGAGCATCGCCTGGCCCATGGCCGTGCTCACCTCCCTCTTTTTCATGTGGGGATTCATGACCGTGATGAACGATGTGCTCGTTCCGCACCTGAAGCATGTGTTCAACTTGGACTATGCGGTTGGCCTCCTGGTCCAGTCCTTCTTCTTCGGTGCCTATTTCACCGGTTCACTGCTGTACTATTTCATCTCCAGACGTTCCGGCGACCCGATCGCCCGCATGGGTTACAAACGAGGGCTCATCGCTGGACTACTGCTCAGCGCGGCAGGGAGCCTGCTCTTCGTTCCCGCCACCTTCATGCACGTTTATGCGGCCTATCTGTTCGCGCTCTTCATCCTTGGCTTGGGATTCACCTTGCTGCAGATCGCGGCCAATCCGTTCGTCGCCATCATCGGCCCGGCTGACGGCGCGAGCAGCCGCCTGAACATGGCGCAGGCCTTCAACTCGCTCGGGACAACGCTGGCACCGCTCATCGGTGGCGCGCTTATTTTCGATCTGTTGAAAGGCGACGAGGCCCTGCGCTATCCGTATCTGGCGTTCGGACTGCTGTTGATCGGCCAGGCGGTGTGGGTGTATTTCACGCGGTTGCCGGAGCCCGCGCACGAGCGGACGGATGCGCGCAGCAACGCGTGGCGCCATCCACAATTGCGCTGGGGCATGGTGGCCATCTTCTGCTACGTGGGCGCGGAAGTGGCGATCGGCAGCCTGGTCATCAACTATCTGGGGCTGGCGGATGTCCTCGGGCTTTCAGAAGGCGATGCCAAGCACTACCTGAGTCTCTATTGGGGCGGCGCGATGACCGGGCGCTTCCTCGGGGCCATGGCCTTGTCGCGCTCCTTGGATCTTCTGCGCCGGTACGGATCGATGCTCATCGTTGGTGGGCTCATGTTCGCGCTGCTCTATTCGCTGAACGCATCAGAAAGGTTCGGTGTCCAGCACATCTGGCCGCTGGCGGTGCTCATCATCGCCAACATGGCCGCCTTCATCCTCGCTGGTCCGAACGCATCCCGGGCATTGGGCCTGTTCGCTGTCATCGCAGCGGTGCTGCTCGCGGTCACCACCGCTGCGCATGGCGCCTGGGCGATGTGGGCGGTGATCGCCATCGGGCTCTTCAATTCGATCATGTGGAGCAACATATTCACCCTGGCCATCGACGGGTTGGGCGACGACACGTCCCAGGGCTCGAGCCTCCTGGTGATGATGATCGTTGGTGGCGCGCTCGTTCCCCTGGTGCAGGGTGCGGTCATCGATGCGATGAAAGCGTCAGGCCAGCTCGAAGCCGGGTTCCATTGGAGCTTCCTCATCCCTCTCGCCTGCTACGTCTATCTCGCCTGGTACGGGTTCAAGGGCTCCAAACACGGAAGGCTTCCCGCATGATCGCCGGTATCGACATCGGTGGCACCACCACCAAGATCGGGTTGGTGAAGGACCATGCGGTGACCGCACGATCACGCATCAGCACCACGGGCCACACCGATGAGCACGCGTTCGCGGATGCCCTAGCCCAGGAGATCAGCCGACTGACAACGGACAACGGACAACCGATGACCGCGGCGGGCATCGGTGCACCGAATGGCAACCAGCTCACCGGTACCATCGACCAAGCTCCGAATCTGCCATGGAAGAACGACGTTCCCTTGGCGCGCATGCTGCGTGAACGCTTGAACGTTCCCTGCACGTTGGGGAACGACGCGAACGCCGCCGCGCTGGGCGAGTGGAAATACGGCGCGGGGCGCGGCTCCAACGACCTGCTCGTGGTGACGCTCGGGACCGGACTCGGCAGCGGGTTCATCGTGAACGGACAACTGCTGCTCGGCCCTTTCGGCAACGCGGGGGAATTGGGACACGTGATCACCGTGATCGACGGAAGACCGTGCACCTGCGGCCGCAACGGGTGTCTGGAGGCCTACGTAAGCATCCGAGGCATGCGTCAGACATACCTTGAACACGCGGACTCCTCCGAGCTGCTCAAGGACGAAGGCGTGAAGCCCATCGCCGATGCCGCCCTACGCGGTGACGATGCGGCCGTACTTACGTTCCGCGATACGGCCCGGTGGCTCGCCGTCGGCCTGGCGAACGCGGTCGCCCATACGTGCCCGGAGCGGATCATCCTCTTCGGCGGGATCGCACGTAACGGCGACGTTCTGATGAACCCGTTAAGGCGCATGCTGAACGAAGCGCTGCTCAACATCTATCGGGGCAGGGTCGAGCTGATGATGAGCGGGCTGCCCGAAGATGATGCGGGCATCCTTGGTGCAGCGGCGCTGACCGGCCACTGATCATCGGCCAGGCGATCTCCGGGCCGACTAGTTTCGGCTCATGCGCTTCTCCCTGCTTCTGGCTCTTCCGTTCGCCTGTCATCTCACCGGTGCGTCTGCCCAGATCAACCACGCCGTCAACGATGTGAACCCGTTCATCGGTACCGGCGGACATGGTCACACCTTCCCAGGGGCTTGTGTGCCCAACGGACTGGTGCAGTTGAGCCCGGACACGCGTGCGGACGGCATGATGGACTGGGACGGCTGCGGCGGCTACCACTACTCTGACAGCGTGATCCATGGCTTCAGCCACACCCACCTGAGCGGCACCGGCGTGGCCGACCTCTGCGACGTGTTGATCATGCCGATGGACCGCAACCCCGGCCCCGGGGAATTCGAAGGCGACCGCAAGCCCTGGCTCTCCGCGTTCTCCCACAAGACCGAACGTGCCAACGCCGGTTACTACGGCGTTCACCTCGATGGTCCGGGTGTCGATGCCGAGCTGACGGCGACCCGGCGTGTCGGCGTTCACCGCTACCAGTGGCCGAAGGACAAGGAACAGGTTCTCGTGGTGGACCTCAAACACCGCGACAAACTACTCGACGGTTCCATCCTCCTGGTGAGCAAGAACGAGATCGTCGGTGAGCGCCGCAGCGATTCCTGGGCACGGGACCAGCGCCTGTTCTTCTGCATCCGTGTGAACAAGCCGATGTTCCCCTCGGTAACGCCGCTGCCGGGCGATCCGCCACCCTCCCGCACGCCGGGCAAGAAGACCACGCAGATCTTCCTGCTGGGAAAGTCGGACGGCACACCGGTGATCGTGAAGGTCGGCATCAGCGCGGTGAGCATCGAAGGCGCACGGAAGAACCTGGAAGCCGAGGTACCCGGGGAGGACTTCAACGCCGTGCGCGCGCAGGCCGAGGCCGCATGGAACGCCAAGCTCGGCAAGATCGAGGTGACCGGCGGGACCCGCGAGCAACAACGCATCTTCTACACCGCCCTCTACCACTGCTACGTGGCGCCGTACATCTTCAACGACGCGGACGGCAACTACCGCGGCATGGACGGACAGGTGCACAAGGCCGACCACAACGTGTACACCGTCTTCAGCCTGTGGGACACGTTCCGCGCGTTGCATCCGCTGATGACGATCCTGGAGCCGGACATGACCAACGACTTCATCAAGACGTTCCTGCTCCAGTACCAGCAGGGCGGCAAGCTGCCCGTGTGGGAACTCTGGGGCAACGAGACCAATTGCATGATCGGCTACCACAGCGTGAGCGTGATCGCCGACGCGTACCTGAAGGGCATCCGTGGCTTCGATGCGGAACTGGCGCTGAAGGCGATGGTGGCGAGTGCCAACCGCGATGAACCTGGGCTGAACGCCTACCGCAAGAACGGGTTCATCAGCAGCGAAAACGAGAGCGATGACGTGAGCAAAACCCTCGAGTATTCCTTCGATGACGCGTGCATCGCCAAAATGGCCGATCTCCTCGGTGGTGTTTTCCCGGATACCGCGCGCCGGTTCAACCTGCGCGCCAAAGCTTACGAGAACCTCTATGACCCAGAGACCGGCTTCTTCCGCGCACGCCGCAACGGCGGGTTCGCTCCCGACTTCGATCCGTTCGAGGTGAACTTCCACTACACCGAGGCCAACGCCTGGCAGTACAGCCTGTTCCCTCCGCAACAGTATATGTCAGACGACCTCTCCGGGCAGGACAAGTCGCGCTTGAAGGGACATCTGGACAAGCTCTTTTCCGTCGGCACCACCACCTCCGGACGGGAGCAAGCGGACATCACCGGTTTGATCGGCCAGTACGCTCATGGCAACGAGCCCAGCCACCATATGGCCTACCTGTACCACTATGCCGATGAACCCCAGCGGACGAGGGAACTGGTGAAACGCATCATGGACGAATTCTATCGTGATGACCCGGACGGTCTGATCGGCAACGAAGACTGCGGCCAAATGAGCGCATGGTATGTGATGAGCGCGTTGGGCATCTACCAGGCGGCACCGGGGATCGAGTCGTGTTACGAACTCGGCTATCCGCTATTTCCCAAAGCGACGATCGCCCTGCCTGATGGGGTGGAGTGGACCATGGACGTGGATACCACGACGACCTCCTACCCTTCGCGGTCCTCATCGTACAGCGGTCCCTACTATCCGTATGCATCCCAGTTGCTCCATACGGAACTTCTGCAAGGGGGCGGACTCACGTTCAACGGCCTGCGAGAGCCCTATGCCAAAGGCGGCGGGCCCACCGTATTGGTCGGGGCGTACGTCAAGGAGCATTCCCCGAACGGTTGCCTCCGGCCGGGCGCACCGATCATCGAAGCGCGTTCTACCGTGTTCACTGATTCGCTCCTGGTGAAGGTCATCGGCCAAGGGAAATGCACGGTATGCGAGAACGGTACAACACGGCCATGTACCCCTTGTGTGCCGTTCTCCGTGCATGCCACGGCGGACGTGAGCGTGGATTGGAACCCCGCCTTCTCCCCGATCACCGCTCACTTCACCAGGATCGAAGGTGGCCGAACGCTGAAGTTGGAGAGCATCTACGCCAACCAGTATTCAGCAGGGGGCGACCAGGCCCTTATCGACGGTATCCGAGGTGGCACCGATTTCCGTACCGGTGAATGGCAGGGCTTCCGCGAGCACGACCTGCTGGCCACCGTGGACCTGGGCAAGGTGAAGAAGCTGAAGCGCGCCGGGCTCAGCGTGCTGCAGGATGAGAACGCCTGGATCTGGTACCCGGCCTCCATCACGATCGCGTGGAGCAGCAATGGGCGTGCTTGGAGCAGCACCGAGGTACTCAATCCGGTGGATCGCCACGCCAGCGGTGGACAGAAGCAGGAACTCTGGTCGGAAGCCATCGGTAAAAAAACGCGCTACCTCAAGGTGATCGCCAAGAACGCCGGCCCCTGCCCTGACTGGCATAAAGGCAAGGGCGGAACGACCTGGATCTTCGCTGACGAGATCCTGATCGAGACAGAAGAAGATGGGCCGGGCTCGAGCCCCGACGGACCATGAACGAAGAACGCCCGGCTTTCGCCGGGCGTTCTTCTGAAGGTCGATGAGGTCCTATCGAACCACTTGGAGTTGCTCCGTCTTGGACCAGCTATCCGTGGAGAGGCGCACGGCGTAGTTGCCGTTGGTCAAGGAGCTCAGGTCGAAGCGCTCCGTGCGCCCCGTGGTCGCGTTGAACTGTTCGCTCATCACCAGGCGGCCCATCATGTCCATCACATCCATGTTGACCCTACCCGTGATCCCTTCCGCCAAGCGGATATAGACATCGGCATTGGTCGGGTTCGGGAACATGGCGAAGCGATCGACGGTGTACTCGTTCTCACCCACGAGGCCACAACCCACGGTCCAGTAAAGGGGCGGGAAGCCCTGACCAGTAGCGCAGGAGCCCTGTTGACTGCTGATCACCAACAGGGTGAGCGCATTGTCCGGGTTGCTGCTTGAGATGGACAGGCCGTCCAATTGCCCACCTTGGTTACCCATGTACACGATCTGCGCGGACGTGTCCAGTCCATTGAAGATCTGGATGTAGTCGTTCACCAGAAGCGCGCCGTAGCCGAAGTTCAGGGTGATCGGGTCGCTCGTGCCACTGGTGTAAACGAACCACGCCGTGTCCGCATTGGTGTAGCAGTATTCCTGGCCCGTGGGATCGCAGGCCGTGTTGATACAGTTCGATGCGGCGTAGGTGTATTCCGGACTTACCTGGCGGCACAGCGCGTTGTTCGCGCTCTCCACGATCACATGCACCAAGGAATCCACCGGGAAGGGACCTGCGGTGTACGTACCGGTCTGCACCCCGGTGATGGTGTCTCCGTTCAGCGTATTGCGGATGATCAGACTTGGTACGTTGGTCCCCAGTTCCGTCACGTTCACCTCCACCACGAAGCCGTTGTGGATGCAATCCGGGATCTGCTCGAAGGTCACGGCGGGATTCGTGCAATCCAGGCAGGCCACGGTCCAGTTGACCGGTACGAAGCCCCACGTGCCGTCCGAGCAGTTGATCGACCCATCCGACGTGAAGTGCACCCACAGCGCATTGTCCACGTTGTTGGAAACGGCCGCGTCCACCGTGCTCATGTCCGCGCCACCGTTGTTGCCGTAATAGATCTGTTGGGCTCCGCCATGGTTCCCGTTGCGGATGTCCACCCGGTCGCAACAGGATTCCAGGTTCCCGGCGTTCCAGCGCAAGGCGATCGGGTACTGCGTATCGCTCTGATAAACGATCGTGGTATCCCAGCCGTTCCCATAGCACTCCTCATACGTTGCAGAAGCACAGCTCACCTGGGCGCAGGGTGGGTCGTTCGTGAACGATGGAGAGACCATGTTGCACAGCGAGTTCGCGTCCGCGTTCAAGGTGAACTGGATCTGTGTTCCATAGGCGAACGGCCCGGATGAGTACATCCCGGTGTCGCTGATCTGGACAACATCCGTATTCAGCGTGTTCGTCAACTGCAGCGAAGGATCCGAGCCGATACCGGTGATGTGCGTATTGATCATGAACGTGCTGTCCTCGCAGTTCAATTCCATGCTGAAGGTCGCGTCAGGTTGTGTGCAATCCAGGCAGCCGACGGTCCACTCCCATGGAACGAAGTTGAAGCCGTTGTCCCCACAACTCGTGAATGCGTTCGACACCAGTTCCACGTAAATGGCCGGACCTTGGGAGATCAACAACAGTCCGTTGCCGAAGTCATGGTCCGTGAACTGCCACTCGATACCCTGCTGGTAGTTCGCCCATAGGATCGGCGCGTTGGCATCCACCCCGTCGTAGATGGTGAGCGAATCGTAGAACCAGCCCTGCAGGTAAAGCGAATTCCACAGCATCGCCAGGGATTCCGGACCGTTGTTCTGGTAGAGCCAAACGGTCTGGTCGTTGTTCGTGTAGCAGTAGGACTGGATCAATGCGGGGTTACCGCAGGTGATCTCGATGGGGCAGTAGGTGTTGACGAAGGTGCCGAGTTCCACGTTGCACAGCGAGTTCGCATCATTCACCAGGGTAATGGTCACCGGGTTGCCCAGCGGGAATGGTCCGACCGTGTAAGTTCCAGGGGTCGTCACCATCGTTCCAGGAATACCTACATCGTTACCGATCTCCAGTTCAGTATCCGTGCCCAGGTCGGTCACATTCACCGTGACGGTGAAGCCTTGTGCATCGCAATCCGTGACCGCTGGACCTGCGGTACCGGTTGGGGGCGTACAGTCCAGGCAACCGACCGTGTAGTTCCAAGGCAGCGCGCTGCCGTCCGAGCAGCCCGTAAAGGCGGTGGAAGTGAACTTGAGCGTGAGCGCGTGATCGGGGTTCGTCGAGGTCCAGCTCAGACCGGTGAGATCCCCGGCGTTCCCGGTTCCGGAATAGATGGGCGGAGATAAGGAGTTCGACGCATCGAAGATCTGCAGCAGGTCTCCATCGAATTGATAGATGCCGCCGCTATTGAATTGCAGAATGAGCGGGTAACTGGAGTTGCCTTGATAGACCACCTCGTAGATCTCCGAGTTGGCGTAGCAGTGATCATAGGTATCGGGACCGCAGCTGATCAACGGACAGGGGGAATTGACCAACTGCGGGGAGAAACCATCGCAGCCGGTCTGCCCGTTGTTCACCAATGTGATCTGCACCGGCGTGTTCAGTGCGAAAGGTCCGACGGTCTGAGGCCCAAGGCCCACATTGCTCACGGTGGGGGCACCGCCGTTGTTGGTTATGTTCACATCGTTCGCCGAACCCAGGCTGGTGATGTCAACGTTCACGTAGTAGACCCCGAGATCGCATGCGAGTTCTACGGCGTAGGTCGCTTGGGGTGCAGCAGCGCAGTAGAAGTTCAGATACCAGGTGAAGCCAGCTGTGCTCCAGTTGTCGTCCCATTGGATGTAGTAGGTGGTGCCAGCGACCGCGACCAGGCCGAGCGCCTGCGAGGCGTAGGAGTTGCTGCCAGGGGCGAATTGACAGTCATCGTCCCCGGAACCATAACAGGTCTGGAATCCACAATCACCGGTCAGGACGGAGAGGCGCGTATCCGCCCCTCCCAGGCATGACCCCACGTCGAAGGTGCCATCAACGACCGGGGTGAACGAGTACCAATCGCCATTCGTGGCCCCATCGAAAAAGCAGACGTTCACACCTCCAGCACCGGTGGAGGGGCCATCGGCGACATAGATCCCGGGAGTTACGGGTACGGCTGTGGCACAAGACTCTCCTTGCGGAAGCGCCCGGCCGGCCAGGAGCAATGCGATCAGGAAGGGGATCGAGCGTAGCGAACGTGCTTGCATGCGTGGATGGGTATGTGGGGCCCAGCGAAGGGCGCTCGAAAAGTAGCTATTCGCATGCACCCCGGCCTGACCACTTGCCAACCAATGAACCGTGGGCAGTGGAAAGCCGATACCCTGAGGCCCCCCCTCATCACATTCACGGGCCGTCCCGACGAAGCGCACCCATCCACAGCCGGCCATGGATGCCCGTCCAAATGCCCGGTAACAGGCTGACGTCTACCGGCAATGGGACCAGCTCCCCTCCTAACGCTGGATCAGCACCGGGCTGCTGAAGACTCCGGAGGACGTAGAGGCCCTCAGGGTATATCCCCCGGGTGGCAGATGACCCACATTCACCAGATACACGCCGCCTGTAGACGGACGCACCGTGCCGCGCATCACTCCCCGGCCCGCGATGTCGAACAGCTCCATGGCGATCATCTCATCGGACGAAGCGGACCAGCCGATATTCAACACGTCAGTGCAAGGCTGGGGGAACAGCGAGAACTCCGCAGCCTCCTCCTCCACCTGCCCGACCAGACCACAGCCTACGGTCCAGTACATAGGCAGGGACACATCACCCGTCCCGCAGGAACCGGCCCCATCGCTGATCACCTGGAGGGTCAACGCGTTATCCGGATTACTGCTGCTGAGGGCCAGGCCGGCCAGATCACCGCCCACGTCGCCGGCGAAGACCAGTTGTGCCGTTTGATCCAGCCCGTTGTAAAGCCAGACCTCGTCGCCTTCCAGCAGTTGTCCGTAAGCGAAGCTGATCGTCACCGGGGTGTTCTGCCCGCTCTGGTAAACGAACCAGGCCGTGTCCGCATCGACATAGCAGTATTCCACCCCAATGGTCTCACAGGCGGTGACCACGCATTCATCCGGGGGCAGCGTGAACTCCTCGCTGTTGATCCGGCACAAGGGATTCGATCCGTTGAGAACGGTGATGTGCGCGGTCTCGCCCACCGGGATCGTACCGATGAAGGTCGTTCCCAATCCGATGTTGCTCACCGTATCCTGCGACCACGAATCGGTGATGCGCAGGTCGGCCGCAGAACCCAGGCTGGACACGTTCACCGCCACGTCGAAGCCATGGTGCAGGCAATCCGCGACCAGCTCGAAGGTGGCTGCGGGATTCGTGCAGTCCAAGCAGCTCACGCTCCAGTTCCAAGGTGTTTCGCCACCTGTGCCTGCGCAACTGGTGAAGGCGTTCGAGAAGAACCGCACGCACAGCGCGTTGTCCGGGTTCGTGCTGGTGAACTGCAATCCGGTGAGGTCGCCGCCGTTGCTGCCCGTGTACACCAGCGGTGCCAGATAATTCAGGCCATCATACACCTCGATGAAATCACCGAACGTATCGATCGTTCCACTGTTGAAGAGCAGCGAGATCGGATAGGTGCCAGGGCTCTGGTACACGATGATCGTGTCCATGTTGTTCGGATAACAGAGGTCGAATTGATACGGCCCACATCCGATCAGTGGACAGGGTGCACTGGTCAGCACTGGAGAGTGTATGCCGCACAGCGCGTTCTCCACGACCAGGTTCACTTGTACTTCAGCCCCCAGCGGGAACGGTCCCACGCTGTACGTGCCCGCTTCCGTCACCTCGACGACCGGTGCACCGCCCGTATTGGTGATGGTGACCGTGGGGTCCGACCCGAGCGCGGTGATCTCCGCAACAATGGAGAACTGGCTGTTCTCGCAGTCCAACACCACGTCATAGCTCGCTTCCGGCTGCTCGCAATCCAGGCATCCGACCGTCCAGTTCCATTCGGCCTGGCTCGCGGATGCGCACGACACGCTGTTGTCCGAACTCATCGCCATGTAGAGGGACGGACCGGAACTGATCACCAGCAGGTTCGCCAGTTGCTCCGTGGCACCGATGACGTGGTCGTATAGGACCGGCGCTGTCTGATCATCGCCGTCATAGATGGTGAGGTGGTCATACGTGGCACTCTCGATGCTTCCCGAACTGAAGAGGATCGCCAGCGACTCGGTGCCCGCGTTCTGGTACAACCAGCTATGGGCATCCAGCTCCGTGTAACAATAGGTCTGCTCCAGCGCGGGCGCACCGCAGTTGATCAGCAAAGGGCAGAACTCGTTCTCGAAGGTGCCCAGCGGCACGCTGCAGATGGCGCTGCTGGTGTTCACCAGGGTGAGTTGCACGGCAGTGCCCACAGGGAAAGGTCCAGCAACGTAGGCGCCTGGCTCCGTGACCGGAACGGCCGGCAGCCCTGCGTTGTTGGCGATCTCCAACTCGCTCGCCGAACCCATGTCGGTGACCGTAACGGCTACGGTGAACTGCTGCTCAGCACAGTCCGTGGTCACCTCCCCTGCCGCGCCTGCGGGCTGCTCACAGTCCAGGCAGGCCACCGTGTAGTTCCAAGGAGGCGTGACGCCGCCATCAACGCAACTGAAGCTCGCGTTGGAGGTGAAGGTGATGGTGAGCGCGTGGTCCGGATTGGTGGAAACCACGGTCACGCCCGTCAGGTTGCCGGCGTTGCCCACACCGGAGAACAGCACCGGATCCGTGGGGAGCAGGCCGTCGTGGATCACCAGGGCATCATTGCCCGAACCGGAGACATTGCCGCTGTTGAACTGGAGCTGCAAGGGATAGGTCGAGGTGCCCTGATAACTCTGGACGTAGTTCTCGTTGTTGCCGTAACAGAAGGTGTAGGTATCCGGCCCACAGCTCTGGGTCGCGCAGGGCTCATTGGTCAGATCGTTCACTTGCAGGTTGCAGGCCGGTTGCTGCGCATGCACCACCGTCACATCAACGAGCGATCCGTTGGGGAAAGGCCCCAGTTGATAAACGCCCACCTGCAACCCGCTGAGCGTGCTCGGCGATCCACCGTTCACGGTCCAGCTGAGGCCCACGGAACTCGCATCACCCAGGCTGACGATCGCCACGCCCACATTGAACTGCTCGTTCTCGCAATCCATGATCACATCCACGCCGGCTTCAGGGGGATCACAACCCGCCCCGAGCAACTGAACCGAGCTCGCGTGGCAATCCTGCGCCGTTCCGCACAGGCTGTCCGTGTTCCAATGCGGGTATAGGTTCCCCGTACCGATCGCCTCCACCGTGAGCGGAGACGGCCCGTAGCCGATCACGGGACCGTCGAAGGTGCCTTGGTGCACGGTGATCCACGCTCCGCCTTCGTAGGCGAACTCATAGGACTCCCCCGCCACGATGCCGATGATGGTGGAGTATTCGATCTGCCAGTTGCACGGATCGATCGTGGTCACCGCTCCTGAGCCGTTCGGGGTGATGGCGTCGGGCGGATAAGGCGATATGTTGGTGCATTGGGCCGAGCCATCCGTATGGCTCAGCAAGAACAACGCGGCCGATGAGAGAATGATGGAGGGTCGAAATGCGATCATGTGGGCGGGTTCGGGTGCGGAGGAAAAGTAGCGGACGGAACGATCCGGTTCGATCGCCCCGTGTACACCGGGTGTGTGACAGGACGTTCGGTGCGACAAGGACGTTGCACCGTCGATCAACGACCATGGAGCTTCTGGGCATCGTACATCCCCGGCTCACGCGGGGCCTCACGCGGAGGGCGCGGGGTGGCGCGGAGGAATTTCTATTCCGACCTTGGGTTTCTCCACCGCACTACGCATGAGGCCACGATCGCCTCATTATCTCCCGTACAGCTTCTGCACCTCGTACATCCCCGGCTTCCAGTTCCCCTCGAAGTCGATGAGGCTCCAGCTCGGGCCCGGCCAGCAATCGTTCAGTTGCCAGAAGAGCGTGCCCATGCAATGCGGTTGCGCGGCCATGTGCGCCTCGATGGCCATGCGGTAGGCCTTCGCCTGCACTTCCTGGCTGTCCTCGATGAACTCGCCAAGTGTCTTCGGTTCCTCCCCTAGCTCACGCTTGATGGCATCCCAGATCGGCTTGTCGGTCTTGTAGCTGCGCTGAAGGCGTTTCATCGTGGGCGAACCGAGGTAGAGGTCCTTCGGGTCGTTGTATTTGGCGAGCAACGCACTGTCCGGATAACTCTGGAAACCGTACTCGCTCACGAAGCGCCCCACGTTGTTCTTGAACGAGCTGAAAGCGCTGTCGCCGTGCCAGACGCCCCAGTAGTGGAGGTCGCCGTTCTTGAGGCCTTGTGCATTACCCCAGTTGCTGAGGGGGGAGGTTGGGGTGTAAGCGCAATGGAATCCGCGGGTCGGGGACATAAGCCAACGCGTCCAGAGCTCGTCATTGGCTTCGATCATCCGCGCTGAGTCAACATCATGTAGCTCGTATCGTTCTTGCCAACCCCAGTTCTTCCACGCCACGTCCAGTTCGTTGTTGCCACATAGCAGGGCCAAACTCGGATGGCCACATAGTCGCATCACTTGTTCTGCTGCTTCATCCTTGACATTCTCGCCGAAGGCTCCTTCGAAGGGAACCATGTTGGCGAGCATAAAATCCTGCCACACAAGAATACCGGCGGTATCGCACGCATTGAAAAAGGACTCTGGCGGGTAAACACCACCGGCCCACACCCGCACCATGTTCATGCCCGCCAACTGCATTGCCCGTACCTGAACCAACCAAGGGCTGTCCCCTACCTCTGACAAGATGAGGCTCGGTGGAACAAGGTTGCAGCCTTTGATGAAGATATCCCTAGCGTTCACATAGCACTGGAATGCGCGTCCAATGCTATCCGGGAAAAAACTCCAATCAATCGTTCGGTTGGCAAAAGGCGTGTGAGCCTCGGCAACAACCCTCCCACGCTCTTTCAGTGCGATCTTCAGGTCATACACCATCCGTTCCCCTTCGCCGTTCGGCCACCACCACGCGATCTTTTGAGTATCGAGCTTGAAGGTGAGCGGAAGAAGCTCCTTCGCCCTCTGTGAAGCAACAAGGCTATCATTCAGGTATACTTCGTAACGCCCTTTGTCATAGGGTTTGCCAAGTGTTCGCTGCGAAGGATGAACAAGCACTAGGTCACCAAGACGCGAAAGAAAAGGTGGTCTCATCATCACCATATCCCAACACCTCAACTCCACTTCTTGCCAGATCCCGCTCGTGACCAGTCTCGGGCAGAAGTCCCAGCCGAACTGGTACGCCGCCTTGCGGATGTACGGGCTCACGCCTGTCGGATCATTGTCGTGCGGCAGTTGAAGGCCATAGGCATCGCGCAGCTTCGCTCCTTCCTTTATCGGACTCCGGAAGATGACCTTCAACTCGTTCGTGCCGGGCTTCAGCAGATCCTTGATCTGCCACTCCCATGTCCGGAACATGTTATCCGCCTTGCCAAGCAACGAGTCGTTCAAATAGACCTCTGCGAACGTGTCCAGTCCTTTGAAGACCAGATCGACATGGCCGTGCTTGAGCAATGAGTCATTCGCGACGACGGTCCGCTTGTAGATCCAGTCCTCGTTCTCGATCCATTGCACACTGTCGATGTTGCTACCCTTGTAGAAATCCGGAATGAGTCCGTGCCGCAGCAGGTCGGTCTGCACCACACCGGGCACTTCCGCGCTGAACCATTGCTCCTTCCCTACCTGGCAAAAACTCCAGCCATCGTTCAATGCGATGTGCGATTCCTGGGCGCAGGCCAGGGCGGCGGACAACCAACAACCGACAACCGACAAGCGTGATCTCATCGAAGACCCGCTTTCGAAAGAGCGTTCAGCACGCCCTCGATCTTGGCCACATCCGGGATGGTGCGGAAGTCGGCGCCCA
>CAZYPC010000060.1:0-27769 GCA_964649165.1 uncultured Chryseobacterium sp. | reverse complement strand
CACGGCCGCATCTACATGTACCGTTTGCGTCCGGAGCATCCGATGCATGCGCGGCCCATTGGGCAGTATCCAGCGAAGAGCACACAAGCGGCGGCCATCATGTTGATGATCCAGAACAACCTGGATCCCGCAGTGGCACAGCACCCGCACGAGTTGATCACCTATGGTGGCAATGGTGCGGTCTTTCAGAACTGGGCACAGTACCGGCTCTGCATGAAGTACCTGAGCGAGATGACCGACGAGCAGACGCTCGTGATGTACAGTGGTCATCCGCTCGGCCTCTTCCCCAGTCATGCCGACGCACCGCGTGTGGTCGTCACCAACGGCATGGTGATCCCGAACTACAGCAAGCCGGACGACTGGGAACGCATGAACGCGCTGGGCGTCTCGCAATACGGCCAGATGACGGCGGGCAGCTACATGTACATCGGTCCGCAGGGCATCGTGCATGGAACGACGATCACCGTGCTCAACGCATCGAGGATGCTCAAAGACGCTCCCCTCTCCTCGGGAGAGGGGTCGGGGGTGAGGGCGCATTCAAGACTCTTCGTGACCAGTGGCCTCGGCGGCATGAGCGGCGCTCAGCCCAAGGCCGGGAACATCGCAGGCGTGGTCACCATCTGCGCGGAGGTGAACGCTACCGCCGCGCACAAGCGCCACAGCCAGGGCTGGGTGGATGAGGTGATCAGTGACGTGGACGCGTGCATCGATGCGGCCATCGCCTGGCGGAAGAAAGGAGAAGCGCACAGCATCGCTTTCCTGGGCAACGTGGTGGATCTGTGGGAGCGCATGGCGGCACGCAACGTGCGCGTGGACCTCGGCAGCGACCAGACAAGCCTGCACAATCCCTGGGCAGGCGGCTACTACCCTGTTGGTCTCACCTACGATGAGAGCAACGCGCTCCTGGTGAAGGATCCGGAGGCGTTCAAACAGAGGGTGCAGGAAAGCCTGAAGCGGCAGGTAGCGGCGATCAACAAGCTCACCGGCCAGGGCATGTACTTCTTCGATTACGGCAACGCCTTCCTGCTGGAGAGCAAGCGGGCGGGTGCGGACATCGGCGGAACGAACGGTGAAGAGTTCCGTTACCCCAGCTACGTGGAGGATATCATGGGACCGATGTGTTTCGACCACGGCTTCGGGCCATTCCGCTGGGTGTGTACCAGTGGCGACCCGAAAGACCTGGCCATTAGCGACCGCATCGCGGGTGACGTGTTGGAAAGTATGTTGCACGAGGCACCGGAGAACATCCGTCAACAGATCGCCGACAACCTGCATTGGATACGCAATGCTCAGCAGAACAAGCTGGTGGTGGGGAGCCAGGCGCGCATCCTCTACGCGGACAGCGAAGGCCGCATGCGCATCGCCGAGGCGTTCAACGCGGCCATCAAAGCCGGGGCGATCAGCGCGCCGGTGGTCTTGGGCCGGGACCACCACGATGTGAGCGGAACGGACAGCCCATACCGGGAAACGAGCAACATCCGGGACGGCTCGCGTTTCACGGCGGATATGGCCGTCCAGAACTTCGTCGGCGATGCGTTCCGGGGCGCCACCTGGATCAGCCTGCACAACGGCGGTGGAGTGGGCTGGGGCGAAGTGATCAACGGGGGGTTCGGCATGGTGCTCGACGGCAGCCCTGACAGCGACCGCCGCCTGAAAGCCATGCTGCACTGGGACGTGAACAACGGCATCGCGCGCCGCGCCTGGGCACACAACCCGAACGCGGTGTGGAGCATCGAGCAGGAAATGAAACGGACGCCGCTGCTGAAGGTGACACTGCCCAATGAGGCGGACGATTCGCTGATCGATGGCTGCCTGTGACGGACCGTGGAGCGCGGGCACCGAACCAAGCAGCGCTTGTGGCTGCTTGTACGTCAACTCGTTCAATCCCTGATCCACGGAACATGATCGCTAGAAAGATCACCGGCGTCCTCGGCCTACTGCTCGGTGGGGGGCTGCACGCCCAGTACACCATCTCGGTATCCGGTTCGTTGCCGGGGTGCGCTCCGAACACCATTGTCCAGATCTCCGATTCCCTGTTCGGGACCTTCGCGTTCGCTGACCTTGAAGGGGACTGCACATTCAGCACCACCTTCAATTCCCTCGTGCCTTCCGGGGATCTGCTGTTCCAGGCGCTCTGCGGGAATGGCACCATCGCCAGCGGTTCAGCTACCTATCAGTTCGACCAGCCAAGCGATACGGTGAATTTGACGATCGACCTCGTTTGCGGCCCGGATCCGGTGGACTGCCTGGGCATCACGAACGGGTCAGCTCTGCCGGGCACCGCCTGCGACGATGGCGATGCTTCCACGAACTTCGACCAGTGGGGCGCGGATTGCGTGTGCTTCGGCTTCGACTCGACCGCAGTGTTGGATTGCCTGGGACAGCCCAACGGTGGCAACCTGCCGGGCGCACCATGCCTCGTGACGGACAGCAGTTTCTTCCCGCTGGGCGTTTGGACCGCGGACTGCATCTGCGTGCCCGACAGCAGCTTCCTCGCGCCGGATTGTCTCGGCGTCCTTGGCGGCTCTGGACTGCCGGGTTCCTCGTGCGATGACGGCGATGCTTCCACGGACATAGACCTATGGGACAACAACTGCCAGTGCGTGGGACTTGACAGTTCGGAGGTGATCTTCGACTGCACCGGCACGCCCAATGGCGGGAATCTTCCCGGCATGCCATGCATCAACAACGCGGACAGCACGTTCTGGCCGATCGGCACCTGGTCGGTGGATTGCGCGTGCATCCCGGACACCACATTCACCTACTTCGATTGCCTAGGCCTGCCGAACGGGCCGAACATGCCGGGAACTGCTTGCGACGATGGCAACCCGTTCACCGTGTTCGATGGGTGGGACGCCAACTGCGTTTGCACGGGCCAGGACACCACCGGCACCTTGGATTGCCTGGGGATACCCGGCGGGCCCAACCTCCCCGGCATGCCCTGCTGCATATTGCCCGACTCCTCCAACACCGTGGTCGGCAATTGGGGCGCGGACTGCGTCTGCTACGCGACAATGTTCGATTGTATGGGGATCCCGAACGGCCCGAACATGCCGGGCGTGCCGTGCGACGATGGCAACCCGATGACCTTCGGTGATGCTTGGAACATGAACTGTGTCTGCGCCGGGATCGATACAACGCTCGCCACCGATTGCAACGGCGTACCCGGAGGTCCGGATCTACCTGGCGCGTTCTGCTTCCTGCAAAATGAACCTTGGTTCTTCGGCACCTGGTCGGTAGATTGTGTTTGTATTCCGGACAGCATCTCCTTCCCGCCGGACTGCCTCGGCGTTTCCGGTGGGCCTGACCAGCCCGGAGCGCCGTGCGATGACGGCGACGCGTCCACGGCGCTCGATTTCTGGGACAACAGTTGTGCGTGCATCGGCTTGGACAGCGCGGACGTGGTCTTCGATTGCCTGGGCCAGCCCAACGGTGGGAACCTCCCGGGCGCGCCGTGCTTCAACGAGAACGACCCCTTCCTCTTCGGCATCTGGACGGCGGACTGCGTGTGCGGCCCGGACTCCACCTGGATGGTGAACGATTGCCTCGGCGTGCTGGGCGGCTCCGCGTACCCGGGATCCCCTTGCGATGATGGCGACCCCTCGACCGACGCCTACTGGTCGGTGGAATGCGTGTGCGCGGTGCCGGTGCCGCAGCCCTGCACTGCGGGCTTCTTGGTTCTGCCGATGAACGTGGACACCACCTCCGAAGAGCCGATCATGCTCTACATCTGGAACACGAGTTGGGGCGGTGATGGCAATTACGGCTTCCTCTGGGAATTCGGTGATGACTCGAGTTCCACGGACGCATGGCCTGTTCACGCGTACGCGGGCACCGGACCTTACGTGTTGTGCTTGACCCTGACCGATGGCAGCGGTTGCACGAGCACGTATTGCGATACACTCTCGCTGGATGAATACGGCATCTTCGGGATGTTCGCCGGGAACGACCGCGAGTTCGGCTTCATGGTGGCCGTGCAGTCCGGGTCGGTGCCCACAAGCGTGATCGAAACGCCGCCG
The DNA here is from genome assembly GCA_964649165.1 of uncultured Chryseobacterium sp. Classification (GTDB taxonomy): domain Bacteria; phylum Bacteroidota; class Bacteroidia; order Flavobacteriales_F; family PHOS-HE28; genus PHOS-HE28. The sequence continues at coordinate 23,750 of CAZYPC010000060.1, read as the reverse complement.
ATCCAAGGCTTGAACTGCTGGCCGAACCCGGTGACGGACCAACTCAACATCCGATTCAACAACGATCGGTCAGGCCGGGCGGAGATGACCGTGCTCGATGCTAGCGGACGGGTGGTGAGCGGCCGTGTGCTGAACCTGGTCGGTGGCACGAATCGCGTGGAGCTGCCGACGAGCGCGCTGCCGCCCGGCATCTATGTGTTGCGCATCGGCTCGGCGGCGGGCGTTGTGGAACAGCGCTTCGTCCGGGTTCCATAGCGCGGCACACTCCCGTATGAAAAGGGCGCGCTCGGCGACGATCGCGCCCTTTTTTCGTCATGTCGGCATGCGGATACGACCGACCTTCGCCCCGCAAGCCGCGCAGCGGAAAAAGTCCGGCCGCACCCAACCTAGGTCGACCAAACCGCGTGTATGGGTATGAAACACGAAACCCACGGACCATGAGATCAACTCTTCGCTCCCTGACCTTCGGCCTTGCGGCCACCTTGGCTGGTGCCTCCATGGCCCAGTACCCGTACACGATCATCCTACAGGGCACCATCACCAACTGCTACCCTGGGCAGACGGTGAACGTGCAAACGGTGCAGAACACCGACCCGACGTATGACTTCGATGTCGCCGTTGATCCCGGCACATGTACCTGGTCAGCCGTGTTGCCCGTGAACAGCAACCCGGCCTACTGGCAGGTGAATACCTTGTGCAGCGGGATGGTCGTGAGCGCTTCGGACGGTGTGGCATTCAACTTCATCCAGGATTCAGCCTTGGTTTCGGTTACGTTGAATTGTGGCAGCAGCCAGACGCTTGATTGCATGGGTGTGGAGAACGGTCCGGACATGCCGGGAACCCCCTGCGACGATGGTAACCCTATGACCGGGGACGACATGTGGTCGCCAACGTGCGTTTGCATTGGCCAAGACACCGTAAGCAATACGGAAGATTGTATTGGCATTCCAGGCGGGAGCGCCCTGCCCGGCACCTACTGCGTCACCTTCTTGGGTGACACCGGTATCTGGAGCCTGGAGTGCATCTGCGAGACCAACACCAACCCCGAGGATTGCCTGGGCAACCCGGGTGGCGGTGCGCTTCCCGGCACGGCATGCGTTTATACGCCTGATAGCGGCAACACCTGGATCACGGGCATCTGGAGCATTGATTGCGTCTGCGAAGGCGACACCACCGGCGGTGCGTACGATTGCCTCGGTGAACTGAATGGCCCCGCTCAGCCGGGAACCCCCTGTCAGGCCTTCGGCATGGTGGGTACTTGGAACAGCGCCTGCGAATGTGTACCGGACAACGTCCCTTGCGAAGCGAACTTCTGGGTGATGCAGGCCATGGGCTCGGACAGCCTGCCGGTCCCCTACGAACTGTGGGTGTGGAACCTGAGCACGGGCGGCAGCGGCAACTTCGTGTTCACCTGGAGTTTCGGCGATGGCACCACTTCCACCGAAGCGTTCCCCACGCATACATACAGCGGCAACGGACCTTACAACCTCTGCCTCTCGATCCAGGACAACAGCGGTTGTGCGGATACCTTCTGTGACTCGATCTCCATCAACGGGGATGGCATCTACGAGGGCATGGTCGTACATGCTGACGACCGTCAGGACGGCTTCACGATCAACGTGCAGGATCCACAAGCGATGGCGGTACAGGAAGTGACCACAGCAGGCAACATCGCCACCTGGCCGAACCCGACCGTGGACGAACTGAACGTGGCCGTGGTGAGCGAGATGAAAGGACTGGTCACGGTGACGATCACCGACCTCGATGGCCGCACGGTGAAGACCGAGCGCACGAGCCTGAGCGGTGGCCGTAGCCAGCTACGCATCACGACCAGCGGACTGAACGCGGGCATGTACATGCTGCGCATCAGCGACGGAAGCACGAACTTGAGCCAGCGTTTCGTGAAAACGAACTGATCGGACCTGAACAGGCCCGAGGGGCGTCCGCCGCGAGGTGGGCGCCCCTCGGCGCAAGGTTCCATGATCAACGAGAGCATCATAGCCGGTTGTGTCCGCAAGGATCCGAAGGCCCAGTACGAGTTGTACCGTGCCCTGTACCCGGTGATGATGTCCATCTGCACCCGCTACGAACGCGACCGGCAGGAAGCCGCAGCCACGATGAACCAGGGATTCCTGAAGATCCTCGAGAACGTCGGTTCGCGCCGGCCGGAAGTCCCGTTCGAACCCTGGGCGCGGCGCATCATCATCAACACCGTGATCGATGCGCATCGCCGGGACAAGGAGCGCAGGGCGATGGAATCGGCGGACATCCATGGTCACGAACCGGACGGGGCCGACATCAACGAATACCTCAAGCACATGGAAGCCGAAGCCTTCGCCGCCCTGCTGACGCGTGTACCCACGATGTCGCGCACGGTGTTCAACCTCTTCGCGATCGACGGCTTCAGCCACGCGGAGGTCGCCGAGATGCTCGGCCTGAGCGAAGGCACCACCAAGTGGCATGTTTCCCACGCGCGCAGCGTTCTGCGCAATGCCATCGCATCCGAGGCGCTGGCACGTACCGTAAAGACCGTATCCCGATGACAGACCCGAACGGATTCGACGAGCTCGCGCGCCAGAAACTGGCGGAGCGTGGCTTCGCGTTCGACCAGTCGCACTGGACCGACATGGAACGGCTGCTGGCCGAGCGCGAACGAAAACCGAAAGCCTGGTGGCCTTGGATGGCAGCCGGTGTGCTGCTGCTCGGGGGAACCGGACTGTGGTCCCTCAACGAGCGTGATGCCGGATCCGTTCCACCCGCTGAACAGGTCTCGGTCACTATGGAGACCAGCCCACAGCTACCGGAACCATCGCGCACAACACCGGTCCAGCCCCCCACGGAGAACGTTGCAGCGACCGCTTCCATGAACACCGCTGTAGCGGAGCCCAGCAGCCCGCACGGGTCTCCGACCTTGCTTGCCGCGACGCCTGAGAACACGGAAAAGGCCGACCAGATCCGGACGATCGGAAAACGGTCCATGAAGAGCGAGCACCAAGCCGCTCCCATCATCCCGACGGGAGAACTTGTTGCGACCGAGCGATCCGTGGAACCGGAAGTGCCTGCGCCCACGAGCGGAACGAACGAACCACCCGCTGCGGAGATGACGAAGTCATCGGATGCTCAACCTGATGCCGCTGGTGCCGAAATGTCCCCTTCGGTCGTTCATCTGACGGGCGGCGAGGACGCACAGAAGACCACGACGACCGAAGATGTACTACCGCTCCAGGATCCGGTCGCTCCTGCGATCGATACACCATCCGAAGATCCTTCACAAAAGACAGCAACAAGCACTGACAAGGACGCGCCGATGACCGACCCGCCTCCTTCGGCGATCACGACCCCGGAGCAGGAAAGTCCTCCACCGGTCATTGCGCCTGAACCACCGCCGGCCTGGCTAGCCGTCCGAACACCCTTTGAGCTTACCGCGATCGGTGGCGCGTTCTCCACGAACAGTACATACCGTGGCGATGGAACGGAGAACTGGGGACAACAGACCGAGCGTCAGAACACGATCGGCCTCGGTATCGAAGGCGTGTGGTACCGGGGTGATCACTTCGGACTCGGAACAGGGGTCCACTATGGCAGCTATCGCGAAACCCTGCGCACCGAAGAACTGGACCGCACGGACCAGACCCTGACGAATTCATACTACTGGATGCCGCATGACACCCTGGTGCTCACGGTGATCGGAACGGACACCATCGGGGCCATTATCTACAACGTCACGGAGCTTGTACCCACGACCATCTATGAACTGGGCGTGGACGTGGACACCTCGTATCATACCACCGTTCAGCGTGCGCCGCGTACGGTGACGAACACGACGAGCCATGTGGAGGTCCCGCTTTTGCTCGATGCCCACACCTTCTGTGGCCGTTGGGTCTTCGGCGTGCGCGGCGGTCCCACCTTCGGGCTGTTGACGGGTCGCGAGGGCTCTGTTCCAGGGGAAGGAGAGTCCGGCTTCACGGAACTGAACGAACGCACCTTCCGGTCGATGACCCTCGGATGCACCGCTCGAGCTTATGCACGCTATCGGATGAGTGCCGCCTGGTCGATCGGGCTGGAGCCCACCTGGCGACAACAGCTCGGCAACGCGTTCGACGGGAATGATGTGCAACGGCGGGGCAATGCCATGGGAGCCTACCTGAGCATCTCCTACCGCATGGCGGCGAAAAGCCCGGCGCCCTGATACGTCCGGAGGAAAGCACCACCTTCGCGAGGTGAGCGATGATCTGGAGAAACTGCCGGCTTTCGTCCGCGAGGGCGTCGTGCGCGCGGTGATCGAGATCCCGGCAGGCACCACGGACAAGCGGCAGTACGACAAGGCCAGCAACAACTTTCCGGTGGATGAACGCGATGGGAAGCCGCGCCGTATCGCGTTCTTGCCGTATCCAGCGAACTACGGGTTCATCCCGGGAACGAAGATGGACAAGGCACAGGGCGGCGATGGCGACGCCCTCGACGTGTTCGTGTTGTGCACAGCGCAACCGAGCGGTACCGTGATGGATGTGGAGCCCATCGGCATCATCGAGCTGCTGGACGCTGGTGAGCGCGATGACAAGGTGATCGCGCTTCCGATCGACCGTTCACTTCTCACGATGGATGTGGACGACATCCAGGAACTGCCCGAAGCAGCACGCGAAATACTCGTGACCTGGTTGCTGAACTACGACCCCGTGGATGGGGCCCAGCTGGTGGGTGTGAGCGGCCGGGCGAACGCGCTCGCATCCATCAAGCGCTGGTCGATCGACTGATCACACGAGTTCCGCGCATTCTTCACCGGCATCGTTCAATGCCCGGACGATCTCGGAAAGCGCCGCGCTGCTGGACTCGATACGCAGCACATGGTCACGGTCTTCCAGATCGAAGGTCCATCGTCCAACGCGACCAGCGAGGCGATCGAGCGCCTGCCTCAACGGCTCCACGCGTGCCTGATCGATAACGGAGGTCCGGAAGACCATCACCCGCAGCGGCACTGGCAAATGGTCGGAGAACGACACGGCCTCGATCAAGGAAGAGGCGTGCGCGAGGTCCACTTCAACAGGCGGGTACATGTTCGCGTGTGCGTGTCGTTCGTTGTTATCCGCACATGGGCGGGCCGCAGCGCTTGCTCCACTCCTCCTTCAGCTTGGATCGCTCCTCTTCACTGAGGCCTTCCCATTGCTTACGTGCATGCATGCCGTACATCATGCGGCGTTTCCAGGGCGCACCACCTCCGTGGAAGCCCCCGAAGAGGATCTTGCACAGGACCAGGAGGCCGATGGCTTTCGGGTAGGTGATCATCGCCCATCCGGTAAGGCCCGGAACAATGGCGTTCCACAGGACCATCACCACGGCCCCGAAGGCCAGCACAGCGGCGATGATGAACACCGGGATCAGGTAGGGTTTCTTCCAGCGTGTCATGGACGTAAGAGTTCGTTGTAGGTCGTCTCCAGTCGTTCGCGCAAGCGCATCACGGCGTAGCGCTTCCGGCTGATGATGGTCTTGAGGTTCTGCCCCTGTTCGTCAGCGATCTGCTGCAGCGTCTTGTCCTGCAGTTCGTTCTGCTCGAACACGAGCCGCTGTTCGGGCGGCAGGGCTTCCAGGCCTTCCCGCAGCTCGGTCCAGAAGATGTCGCGCAGCATGCGCGTGTCCGGATCATCCTCATCGCTGGCGATGAGGATGCGTCGGAAATCGATGCTGCCCTCCTCGTCCTCGTACACGAAGTCCTCCAGGGCGGCCGTCTTCTTCTTGCGGTAACGGTCCGTGATCCGATTGCGTGCCACCCGATACAGCCAGGCGCCCATCTGCTCGATCGCCTGCACCTCGGGCTGGGCCGCCAGTTGGGCGAAGACATCCTGCACCACGTCCTCCGCATCGGCATCCGTCGGCACACGGCCCCGGATGAACCGCAGAAGCCCCCCACGGTGCTCTTTCACCGCGGAAGTGACAAGGGCGCGCTCTTCGGCCATGGTGATCACGAACGGGAGGACGGGCGAAGCAGGGAAATACTTCGATCGTTCCTACCGGGCGATGACCAAGGGCAGCACACGTTGACCGGTGGCGCCGCGGACAACCAGGCGATAGGCCCCGTTCGACAGGCCGGAAAGTCCAAGCTCGACGCGGTCGGCGATAGGCCGCCGGACGGGCAGTGCGATGCGCCCCGTCGCGTCAAGAACCATCAGATCCGCCCCGGGCGGCAGGCCGCTCACCACGGCGAGATCCATTGACGCGCCAGGCGAGAGCGCCACATCCTTGCCGAAGTCCTCCGCGATCGCTGTCGCACAGGGGTTGTTCTGGCAGAAGGTTATTCCGCTCTCCACCACCCCGGTGTTCTGGTCGATGAAGGGAGGTACGCTCACCGTAGGCGTCCAGTCGCAGAAGTCAAGCGTGCCCGAGATAGCGCCTGCGTTCTCCGTGAGGTCGGTCACGCAGATCGCTCCCTCCCCTTGGACCAGATCCTGATTCACGAAGTCACCTTCCACCTGCATCAACGCACCGGCATCGTTGATGATGCTCCCGTCGTTCAGCAGCGTTCCGATGAACTCGGCAAAGCCAGCGTTGTTGAGGAGGCCGGAATTGAGGACATCGCCCATTACGAGCACATGCCCTTCATTGATGAGCACCGTGTTGAACGTGACCGACGAGGGGAAGCTCATGCCGATCTCGCCGGTACCGGTCACTTGCACTTGCTGATGGCCCATGAGCAACGGAGCGGTGATCTCCACGGCGTGCATGACAACGACGCTTTGGGAGAATTCGGGGACACAGGCGCAATCCCAGGTCGAAGGTGAGTTCCAAGGACCATTCTGCACGGAAGCGACGGATTGGGCCCTTGTCATCAGAGATAGAAGGAAAAAAACGATGACGCTGGTGCTGCGCATGGCTTGAGAGATCGTACAGTTGACGTGAGGAGCGGGGTATCGGTTGTCCTCAGGTCCTGAGCACCACGCCGAGTTCCCTCTCGAAGTTCGCGCGGATGCGCCCCATGGCCTTCTCCACCAGGTCATCGGTCAGGGTCTTCTCCTCGTCGAGCAGTATGAAACTGAGCGCGTAGCTCTTCTTGCCTTCCGGCAGCCGGTCACCTTCGTACACATCGAATAGTCCGACTTCGCGCAGGAGCTTGCGTTCGCTCTGTCGGGCGACGCGCTCCAGGTCGGCGAAGGTCACCGCCTTGTCGAGCAGAAGGCTCAGGTCCCTGCGCACCGATGGGAACCTTGGCACTGGCGTGAACCCGGTATGCCGGCTGGCGAGGGCATTCTTCACCGCAACGATATCCAGTTCAGCATAGAGAACGGGCTGCGCGACGTCGAGGGCCTTGGCCACTTCTGGCCGCACCACCCCCCAGGTCGCGAGGGTCACCCGCCCCGCGTCGGAACGTGCACCATTTGCGAGCAGCGGATGGTCCGTGGGCGTTGGAGCGTAGCCGCGCATACCCGATCGGGCCATGAGGAGCTCCACTTCTTCCGCAGCGTCCATCACGTCCGCTGCCGCCGTCCCTTTGCGCCAGGTGTCCAAGCCGCTGGCCCCCGTCATCAAAAAGGCCAAGCGCTCGTGTTCGACCGTTCTTCCATCTACGATCCCGTAGACACGCCCCAGCTCGAAAAGGCGGAGATCCTTCTGCTGTCGGGCGATGTTGTGCGCGGCGGCCTGCAACAGACCGAAGAGCATCGAGGGTCGCATCACGTCGAGTTCGGCGCTCAACGGGTTCTTCAGACGCACCAACCGTTGCGCCACGTCGGGGTCGAGTTTCGCCGTGCGCTCCCCATTGATGAGCGAAGGCGTCATCACTTCGCGGAAGCCACGGGCAGCCATGTGCGCTGAGACCCGGCGCTGGAAGCCCTCGAGCGTGATCTCTTCCCGCACGATCGGCGGTACCATCAGGCGTTCCGGAAGCGGCACGCGGTCGAAGCCGATGATGCGCACGACCTCTTCCACCAGATCGGCCTCACGGGTCACATCCACCCGGTACGGGGGCACCTCCACCGTAAGCGCGGCATCGTCCCGGCTCACGATGCGGCAGTCCAAGGCCTCAAGCACACGGCACGTCTCGCTCACATCGACCGGTGTTCCGAGCAACGAAACCAGGTGGACCGGGTCCAGCTTCACCACGTTCCACCGCAAGGGCGACGACGCGATGTCGATCACCTGGGAAGCCGGCCGCGCCTCCATGATCTCTTGAAGGAGAAGGGCGGCGCGCTTCAACGCATATACCGTCCTCTCCGGATCCACACCACGTTCGAACCGGAACGATGCATCCGTGTTCAAGCCATGGCGACGCGCGGTGCGGCGGATGGTCGTCGCGTCGAAACAGGCGCTCTCGAGAAAGACCGTTGTTGTTGCTGTCGTGACACCGCTGTGGAGTCCACCGAAAACACCGGCGATGCACGCCGGCTTCTCGGCATCGGCGATCACGAGATCATTGGCCGAGAGCTTCAGTTCCTTCTCATCGAGGGTCGCGAACAACTCCCCTTCCTTCGCCATGCGCACCACGATGCGCCGGCCGGCGAGCTTGTCCGCATCGAACGCGTGCATGGGTTGGCCAAGTTCATGCTGAACGAAGTTGGTGACGTCCACCACGTTGTTGATGGGCTTGAGGCCGATGCTCTTCAACCGATCCTGCAACCAGTCGGGAGAAGGCCCCACCCGGATATTCGACAACGTAAGACCTGCGTAGCGCGGACACTGCGCTGCCGCCTGCACTTCCACGGCCACCACCCGGTCATCCGTTCCAGCCTTGAACGTGGACACATCCGGCCAGACCACTTTGGCATCCGCACCCTTGCGCACGTTGAGCGCTGCGGCCAGATCACGAGCTACGCCGATATGGCTCATGGCGTCCGCGCGGTTCGGTGTGAGGCCGATCTCGAGAGCGAAGTCGGAAACAAGTCCCAACTGCGCGGCAGCCGGCGTCCCCACCTTGGCCGCCGCATCGAGCACGAGGATCCCCGCGTGACTTCCACCGAGGCCCAGCTCATCTTCAGCACAGATCATCCCCTGGCTCTCGGCACCACGGATCTTCGATCGCTTGATGGTGAGCGCTTCACCGGAAACCGGATGCAGTGTTGTGCCGACCATAGCCACCAGCACCTTCTGACCAGCGGCGACGTTCGGCGCTCCGCAAACGATGTTCAGCGGTTCTCCGTTCCCGACATCCACTTTGCACACGCTGAGCCTGTCCGCATCCGGATGCTTTGCGCGCTCCAGCACCTCGCCGACCACAACACCGGCGAGCATGCCCTTGATGGGTTCAATGGCCTCCACGCTTTCGACCTCCAGGCCCGTGCTCGTGAGGATGTCGGCCGCTTCGCGGGGCGTGAGGTCAAGATCGATGAGCGAACGGAGCCAGTTCCAGGAAATACGCATGTTTTCTGACGGATCCGCCGCCCCCGGAGTTCATCCGGGGCTCGGCGCAGGTGGATGATGGATGAAAGGTCGGCGAAAGTACCAAAGGCCCTCGTGGCGATAGCTTCGGCCTGCCGTGGAGTACATCGTCCTCTCGATCCCGCTGTTCTTCGTGCTCATGGGCCTTGAGCTGGCCTGGAGCGCCTGGTCCGGCGCACGGGCCGGGCTGACAGGTCAAACGGCCTACCGGTTCAATGACTTCATCGCGAACCTGGGCTGCGGCATCGGATCCCAAGTGGTGGGTGCCTTCACCAAGGCGTTCATTTTCGGAGTGTACATGTGGGCCTATGACCATGGGCGGTTGTTCACCTTGTCATCCGGTGTGTTCACCTGGTTGGTGGCCTTTTTATTGGTGGACATGCTGTACTACTGGTTCCACCGGCTGAGCCATGAGGTGAACTTCCTGTGGGCGGCGCACATCGTTCATCACCAGAGCGAGGAATACAACCTGAGCGTGGCCTTGCGGCAGAGCTGGTGGCAGGGATTGTTCAGCTGGTGGTTCTATCTGCCGCTCGCATGGCTGGGTTTCCATCCGATCATCATCGTCACCGTGGGCGCGATCAACACGCTGTACCAGTTCTGGATCCACACCAAGGCGATCGGCCGCTTGGGGTGGATGGAACACATCTTCAACACACCGAGCCATCACCGCGTGCACCACGGCAGCGATCCGAAGTATCTGGACCGGAACCATGCCGGCACGCTCATCATCTGGGACAAGCTTTTCGGCACGTTCCAACGGGAGGAGGAGGAACCGGTCTATGGGATCACCACGCCACTGAACAGCTGGGATCCGATGCGCGCGAACTTCCACTATTGGGGCGACCTCATCGGCCTTGCGAAGCGCTGCACGTCGGTGTGGGACAAGGTGCTGATCTTCCTGAAGCCGCCGGGTTGGCGGCCGGGCTACCTCGGCGGGCCGGTGGTTCCGCGGGAGCACGATCGCGCGGCCTATGTGAAGTTCGAAACGCGGCCTACGCTCACCGCACGCCGCTACGTGGCCGTACAATTCGCCATCCTGCTGGCGGTGACCACGCTTTTTCTCTTCAAGCAGACGTCTTTCCCGTCCTGGGGCCAATGGGCCCTGGCCGCGCTTATCGTGTCATGGGTGATGAACATGGGACTTCTGCTGCAGGGCGGCCGCACCGGTGTGACGTTGGAAAGCGTGCGCATCGTTCTCTCCGTGCTCGTCGGCATCGCGCTCTGGCTCAACGCATGGCAGTGGACGTGGTTCCCCGTGGTGATCTTCCTGGGCACGGCCAGCATGATCCACCTGGTCGTTCTTTCCACCGACGAACCCTTCATCGCATGATCACGCTCCCGATACCATCTCTGGAGAACCTGAGGACCGAGCGATTGACGTTCCGCCGCCTCACCCTGGATGATGTCGATTGGTGGATGGGCTACATCAACGATGCGGCGGCGATCCGATTCATGCCGTTCACCATCGGCAGTCGCGCCGACTCTGAAGGGATGATCCGGCGCTCGATCGACCGCTACGCGAAGGACGGCAGCGGGTTGAACGCCCTGCTCCTGGGCGATGGCACACCGGTCGGGCAATACGGACTGCTCACGCAGGAAGTGGATGGCCTGCCCGAACTGGAGGTCGGCTATCACCTGCTGCCGGCGCACTGGGGCAAGGGCTATGCGAGCGAGGCCGCCATCGCCTGCAAGGAATATGCGCTCCGGAAGGGTCTGGCACATTCCGTGATCTCCCTCATCGACCCGGACAATCATCGCAGTCAGGCGGTGGCGCGCCGCAACGGCATGGTGCGGGAACAACTGACCACACACCGCGGCGTTCCTGCGGATGTGTGGCGGGTATGGCCGGGTGGGTCGGGCGGCTAAATTCGCCGCGCTCCTCAGAATGGACATCACACGCGACCATCGGGTGAACATCGCGGCCTATGTGCTGGCGGTGATCGGTTGTACGGCTGCCGTCGTAACCGGCCAACACGGGCTGGAGTACATCAGCAAGCCCTTGATGATGGTCATTCTTTCCTCGTGGTTCTTCTTCAACAGCCGGCGGTACGGTGATCGTTTCACCCTCTTCGTCCAGGCGGGCCTTTTCTTCTCGCTCATCGGGGACATCGCGCTGATGTTCCAGCATCTGGACGAGTTCTTCTTCCTCATCGGGCTGAGCGCATTCCTGATCGCGCACCTCTGCTATTGCATCGCCTTCATCCACAACATCAGCGAGGTCGGGGGCGACGATGGGCTGGCCGTGGGCTTCGGCATTTCCGCAGCCATCGTATTGTTCGCGGTGCTCTACTCCTGGCGCCTGGTCCCTCAGCTGGATGAAGGCCTGTCCATTCCGGTGATCTCCTACATCGTGATCATATCGGCGATGGCCATCCTCGCCGGTTTCCGATGGATGCGCACCTTCCCGCGCAGCTTCTGGATGGTGATGATCGGTGCGATCCTGTTCATGGCATCCGACAGTCTGCTCGCCGCGAACCGTTTCATCCGGCCGTTGGAATGGTCGCCCGTGGTGATCATCTTGACCTATGCGGCAGCGCAGTTCCTGATCGCGGCGGGCGCCTTGGAGCACGTGCTGGATCCGGACAGCATCCGCCGCAAGCAGGCGATGGAGGCCTAACTGATCCTGCCCCAGACCGGTTTGCCCTTCATGCGCCCTGCCAGGGTCGCCGCCACTTTCGCGTGGCCGGGTGCGCGCAGGTCCGGATCCTCATCAAGGATGCGTTGGGCGAAGGCGCGAGCGGTCTGCAGGATCTCCACGTCATGCACGAGGTCGGCGATGTGTAGTTCAGGTATACCGCTCTGCTGGGTGCCCATCAGGTCCCCGGGGCCGCGCAGGCGAAGGTCCACCTCACTGATCTCGAAGCCGTCGTTGGTGCGCACCATCGTGCTGATGCGCGTGCGGCTGTCGTTCCCCAATTTGTCGCCGGTCATCAGGATGCAATAGCTCTGGTCCGCTCCGCGCCCGACACGCCCACGCAGTTGGTGCAGTTGCGACAGGCCGAAACGTTCGGCGTTCTCGATCACCATCACGCTCGCGTTCGGCACATCCACCCCGACCTCGATCACCGTGGTGCTCACCAGGATGCTGGTCTCCCCCTTCTTGAAACGCTCCATCTCGTAGTCCTTGGTGGCCGGGTCCATGCGACCATGCACCATGCTCACGGCGTACATCGGGAGCGGGAATCGGCGAGAGATGCTCTCGAAACCGTCCATCAGGTCTTTGAGATCCTTGGCAGGATTGCTCGCCGCGTCGCCCTTCGTGCTCTCCTCGATGAGGGGATACACGATGTAGATCTGTCGCCCTTTCCTGATCTCATCCTCCAGGAAGGCGAAGACCGCGTTGCGCGACGAGTCGAAGCGATGGACGGTCTTCACGGGCTTGCGCCCCGGTGGAAGCTCATCAATGATGCTCACATCCAGGTCGCCGTAGAGCGTCATGGCGAGCGTACGTGGGATCGGGGTCGCCGTCATCACGAGGACATGTGGCGGTACCTCCGCCTTGGCCCACAGGCGCGCGCGCTGCGCCACGCCGAAACGATGCTGCTCATCGATCACCACCAGCCCGAGCTTCTCGAAGACCACGGGATCCTCGAGCAGCGCGTGGGTGCCGATGAGGATGTGGATATGGCCCGTCTTCAAGGCCATCAACAAGCTCTTCCGTTCCGCCGTCTTCGTGCTGCCGGTGAGCAGACGTACCTCGAGCGGGATGCCCTTCAGCATGCGCGACAACGTATTGAAGTGCTGCTGCGCGAGGATCTCCGTTGGCGCCATGAGCGCGCACTGATAGCCATTGTCCAGCGCGATCAGCATGCTGAGCAGCGCGACGAGCGTTTTGCCACTGCCCACATCCCCTTGCACCAACCGGTTCATCTGGCGGCCGGTGCCCATGTCCTTGCGGATCTCCTTCACCACCCGCTTCTGCGCATTGGTGGGTTCGAAGGGAAGGTGCTTCGAATAGAAGTCGTGGAGCAAGCTGCCCACCTTGTCGAAGACCACGCCTTTCACACTGCGCGCCATCAGCACCTTCTGCTTCAGCAGTTGCAGTTGGATGAAGAACAACTCCTCAAACTTCAGACGGCGCACCGCCATGTCCAACGTGCGTTGATCGCGGGGAGCATGCACATGCCGGAACGCGTCGGCCCGGGACAGCCCACCGAGATGAACGACGAGTTCCGTATCCAGCGTCTCGGGCATCTCGAAGTCGGGGCGCTGCAACAGCCCCTCCACGAGTTTCTGGATCCCGCGGCTGTTCAGGCTCTTAGCGCCGGCCTTCTCCGTAGTGCTGTACACGGGCTGCAGCGAACTGTCGAGCCCGTGGTCCCATTGCGCGGCGAGTTCCAGTTCCGGATGCGCCATGTTCAGCCGCCCACGGAAGTCGGAGACCTTGCCGAACACGATGAACTCCGTGCCGTCCTTCAGCACGGGCTGTAACCAGCGGATGCCCTTGAACCAGACGAGTTCAATGCTGCCCGTCGCATCCGTGAGTTTGGCTGTGAGTCGACGGGCCTGTTTCTCCCCGAGCGTCTTCACCTGCGAGACCGTTCCCCGCAATTGCACGTTCTCCGTCTCGCCCTGCAGTTCGCGCACCGTGTGGAAACGGCTGCGATCCACATAGCGGAACGGGAAGTGGTTGAGCAGGTCGCCGAACGTGGCGATGCCGAGTTCAACGCGCAGGAGTTCGGCCCGCTGTGGACCGACACCCTTGAGGAACTCGATGGGGGTTTCCGCGAAGCCCTGCACGGCGGGAAATTACGCCCGGCATCGCATCCGATCTTATACCACTTGGTATTATACCCTGGGGTATAATAGCTTTGACACCCGGCCGGGGCCCAAGGTCTCGGCGGCCTGCACATGGAAGAGACCACCACCCCTTTCGACTTCGGCAGCACGGTGAGCCGGGGCGCGTTCAACAACCGCCGCAAGGAGCTGGCGCGGCTGAAGGGCAATATGGCCGGGGGCATCAACACCATCCTCATCAGCCCGCGCCGCTGGGGCAAGAGTTCCCTGGTGGAACAGGCGGCCTTGGAATTGCGGGCCGAACGCAAGAACGCGCGCGTCGCCATCCTGGACATGTTCACCTGCGGCACGTTCGAGGAATTCCTGGAGAACCTGACCAAAGCCGTGCTGGAGGCCACGAGCAACGGCTGGGAGGAGCAGGTGCGCAACGCCAAGACCTTCTTCAAGGCCATCATGCCGAAGATCTCCATCGGCACGGAGCTGGAGGGCCAGGTGTCATTGGGCTTCGACTGGAAGGAGGCGCGCAAGCACGCGGGTGACATCCTGGACATGGCCGAGCGCGTGGCCAAGGCGAAGAAGCTGCGGCTGGTGATCTGCATCGACGAGTTCCAGAACATGAAGGGCTGGCACGACGACCTGCGGACGCAGAAGCTGATGCGCGCACACTGGCAGCGGCACAAGCACGTGACCTACGTGCTGTACGGAAGCAAACGGCACATGATGGCCGACCTGTTCGACAGCAGCGGAATGCCGTTCTACCGCTTCGGCGACCTGCTGTGGCTGGAGCGCATCGGCCTGGAGCACTGGACGGCCTTTTTGCAGGAGCGGTTCAAGAGCACGGGCAAGTCGATCGCGCCGGAACTGGCCTCGGCCCTCGCCAGCACGATGAAATGCCACAGCTGGTACGTGCAGCAGATGGCGCACTTCACCTGGGAGCACACGCGCAAGCGGGCGGAGCGCGAAAGCCTGGAGCACGCGCTGGACCTTGTACTGGACGCCAATACGCCCTTCTATCAGCTCACCTGCGAGCGCATCAGCCTCACAGGCATCAACCTCTTGAAGGCCGTGGCCAGCGGTGAAACGAAGCTCACCAGCATGGACGTGATGCACGACTATCGCCTGGGCACACCGCGCAACGTGCAGAAGGCGCGGGAGGTACTGGAGGCCAACGATGTGATCGAGCGCACCAAGGCCGGTTGGGACTTCCTCGATCCCGGCTTCGAGCTGTGGTTCCGCCGGGAATTCATGGCGCAAGCGGCGGCGATAACGCCTTGATCCGATCTCTTATACCATAGGGTATAATACCATCTGGTATAAGGCATTCGTCCGTACCTGACGAGGCAGCCTCAAGCCCGTTCCGCGACCAGCCCCTTCCCCACGCCCCGCACCAGCGCGTACATGGTGATCAGCAGCGTACCGATCAGGAAGGTCACCGCCCAGGTCTTGCCGTGCTCCGTGGGATCCAGAAAGCGGTCGCCGACAATGTAGAGGAAGGACTTCGGACGAGTGGCGATCTCCCATGAATTCCAGCGCAGGAAACGGCCCAGGTAGATGCCGAAACCGCAGAGGAAAAGCACGACACCATGAAAGGCCATGATGACCGGCCGCTTGAATAAGGGCTGCAGCACACGCTCCACGCACATCATGGACAGGTAGCCGAGCAGCAGGCCCGTGAGCGCGAAGGCGAGCAGCATGATCAGGTCATACCACAGCGGGATCGGCGCGCGGGCCTTCAGGTGCAACAGGTCCGTGAGGATGTACGGCGCGTTGGGCAGGAAGAGCAGCCACGGCAGGAGCATCGCCAGCGAAGCATAGGTCCAGCGTATACGCGACAGACCCAGCGCGGCCAGCGCGAACACGAGCGGGATGGCGGCGAGGGCCAGGTTCCACGAGAGGAAGAAGAAGGAAGTGCGGCCGCTCCAATGGATGCGATAGGCCAACAGCGCCAGGCAGAACGCGCAGGCGAAAGCGACCCAGTTCAGCAAGGGCGTGTACCGGTGGAAGACGGGCAGCGATCTCATGCGCGTGAAGGTGGGATGCCCGCAGAACGCGCTGAGCGGGCTTCGCATTGCTTAACGATCGATTGGGAAGAGCCTGGCGCTCGCGCCAAAGCGGGGGATACTATGAACCGGTCACTGGCCGCGCAACCGAGGTCAATCCAAAGGCACTGCTTTAAGGAACGCAAGACAATCAAGCCCGGGAAGCAACCTTAATCGGCCTCTTTGAGACCTTTGGAGACTTTGAAGCCCAAGTTTGGGAAGTCCCAACGCTGTCCCCTGTATGGTCTTCCGTGCATCCAGTCTCTCTGTTCCTAGCCTCTTCAAGTTTGTCTCCCCATATCCAAATCCAAGGAAGTATATCCTTTTGGCCTCTGACATCAATCTGAAAGCCTCAGCGTACTCTGCACTGTCATCCTTGCCCTCATGAATGACGATCATGCTACTTGCCATTTGACGGAGGGCTTCCGCACTGGGTAGGTTCTCGCCGAACTTCCGAACATTCGCTGCACCTTGCCAAGGGAGGGAGCCTAAGCTGCCATGAAGATGGACAAATCGAATTGCGCCCATCTTCTTCAAACACTCTTCTTCGGACCGTCCAAAAGTGTGAAGCATCGCCTCGAAGAGGAAGTGCTCAAGCGACCTGTCATAATTATACGTTATGACAGACAGTTGATTGGTGTGGAAGTCATCAAAGGAACTGTTCAACTGATTCCACAAGAACCGGTACCAATGATCCTCTAGCTTGAACAAATCGTTGCGCTCATGCTTTAGAAGTGAAAAGGCCATTGCAACTTTTCCGGGTTCAATGAACTCTGGTCTTCGCTCAAGAAATGCATCAACCGAGTGCATTTGTGAACGCACCAATGAAGTTCGGAAGCGCTCCAGTACATCCCTTGAAAATCCAAGCTCGTGCAGCATGGATGCAAGCGGGTTTTCTCGCGAGTAGAGCTGGTCGTACTCTGGAACTCCGGGTTTCCACGGTCCTTCGTGCCGGGCTAGTCCAACCGCGCGAAAACCCACGCCCGGCCGCGAAGGTTCTTTGATGACCAAGTCCTTGCTAACTATCTCCACAAATGAAGCCCCGGAAGGAAAGCCATAGGGCATGCTTGCCCCTGCACCCAGAACGAGAACCGTGGGTGTTCTAATCATGAAAACTCAGATCGCCCCCACCCCTAACATCAGCGCCGGCTCTTCCAGCATCTGCTTGAAGGTGTTCAGGAAGGCCGCGCCGGTGGCACCGTCCACCACGCGGTGGTCGCAGCTGAGTGTCACCTTCATCGTGTGACCCGGGACGATCTGGCCGTTCTTCACCACGGGCTTTTCCATGATGCCGCCGATGGCGAGGATGCACGCGTCCGGCGGGTTGATGATGGCGGTGAACTCCTCGATGCCGAACATGCCGAGGTTGGAGATGGTGAAGGTGTTGCCTTCCCAATCCGCGGGCTGCAGCTTCTTGTCCTTGGCGCGCTTGGCGAGGTCCTTCACTTCCGCGCCGATCGCACGGAGCGGTTTGCCGTCCGCGAATCGAACGACGGGAACGAGCAGTCCTTCTTCCACGGCGACGGCGACGCCAATGTGTACATGCTCATTGAAGCGGATGCGGTCGCCGAGCCAGGAGCTGTTCACCTTCGGGTGCTGCTTGAGCGAAATGGCCACGGCCTTGATGACCATGTCGTTGAAGGAGATCTTGTCCGGCGCGATGCTCGCGTTGATCGCCTCCCGCACTTGCATCGCGCGCGACATGTCGAGCTCGATGGTGAGGTAGAAATGCGGCGCCGTGAACATGCTTTCGGCCAGGCGCTTGGCGATGGTCTTGCGCATCTGGCTCACGGGCACTTCCGTGAAGCGCTCGACCTGCGGACCGGCGAAGGCGATCCCACCGGCCGTGAAGCCTTCCACATCCGCTTTCGTGATGCGGCCATCGGGGCCGGAGCCGCGCACACGACCGATGTCGATGCCCTTCTCTTCGGCGAGATGTTTGGCGAGGGGACTGGCCTTCACGCGGCCATTGCTCTGAGCAGGTGCGGCTACAGGTGCCGCAGCACGCACCGGAGCGGGCGCAGGAGCGGCTGCGGGCTTCGCGGCTTCCTTGGGCGCTTCCGGCTTGGGTGCCTCAGCCTTGGGTTCTTCCGCCTTGGGCGCGGTGGCGGTCTCCGCTTTCGGAGCGGCGGATGCCGACTCAGCGAGCAACTTGCTGATGTCCTCACCGGGCTTGCCGAAGATCGCGAGGAGTGAATCCACGGGTGCCGTCTGGCCTTGTTGCACACCGATGTGCAGGAGCGTTCCATCGAGGAAGCTCTCGAACTCCATCGTGGCCTTGTCGGTCTCGATCTCGGCGAGGATGTCACCGCTCTTCACGGCGTCGCCCACCTTCTTGTTCCACTTCGCGACGACCCCTTCGGTCATGGTGTCGCTCAACTTCGGCATGCGTACGATCTCGGCCATTGCTTCTCTTGTTTAACCGCCACGACGCCACGAACGCCAAGACAACGCCACGTGGGTGGCGCATGCCGATGGGCGAACCGTTGCGTTGCGCATCCGTTGCGTTCGTCGCGTCGTTGCGGTGAACTTCAGTCTTTGATGAAGGGATAATCCTTCTGCTTGTAAACGTCCAGGTAGAGCTCGTCCACCGGCGGCAGCGGGCTCTCCTCGGCGAATTTCACGGCTTCCTCCACTTCCTTCTTCACGTCGGCGTCCCACTTCTCGAGTTCGGCTTCGGTGCTCCACTTGTTCTCCAGGATCACCTTGCGCACGCCCTCGATCGGGTCCTGCTGCTTGTACTCCTCCACTTCTTCCTTGGTGCGGTACTTCTGCGGATCGCTCATCGAGTGACCCCGGTAGCGGTACGTTTTGATCTCCAGCAGGTACGGCCCGTTGCCTTCGCGGCAGTGCGCGCACGCCTTGGCGATGGCGGTATGAACGGCTTCGCAGCTCATGCCGTCCACGGGCTCGCCGGGCATGTCGTAGCTCTCGCCCAGCGTGTACAGCTCGCGCACGTTGCTGGTGCGCTCCACGCTGGTGCCCATGGCGTACTGGTTGTTCTCGATGATGAAGACCACCGGGAGCTTCCAGGTCATCGCCATGTTGAAGGTCTCGTGCAGGATGCCCTGGCGGACGGCACCGTCGCCCATGGAGCAGAGCGTAACGCTGTCGTTGCCCTTGTACTTGTCGGCGAAGGCGATCCCCGCGCCGAGACCGATCTGCCCACCCACGATGCCATGCCCTCCGAAGAGGTTGCGCTCCTTGTCGAAGTAGTGCATGCTGCCGCCCTTGCCTTTGCTTGTGCCGGTGGTGCGACCGAAGAGTTCGGCCATCACGTTCTTGGCCGGGGTGCCGAGCACGAGCGGGTGCGCGTGGTCGCGGTAGCCGGTGATGATGCGGTCACTGGGACGGATCGCGGTGATCATGCCCGCGAGGATGGCCTCCTGCCCGATGTAGAGGTGGCAGAACCCACCGAATTTCTGCATGGTGTACAGCTGGCCGGTCTTCTCCTCGAAGCGGCGCATCAGCAGCATGTCCTTGAACCAACGGAGGTAGGTCTCCTTGGTGAAGCCGCCGTTCGACGACGGGGTCGCGGCGGACTTTTTCGTAGCGGTCTTGGTGCTCATCCGGATATCAGGAGCGCCAAAGGTACCTGACCGTCCTATGCGCGGCGCTTGCGCTTCCCGGGCAGATGGGCGCTATCGAAGGACAGCGGCAGCAGGGCGTCCACGCTGAACATCTCGATGACCGGCCCGCGCACGATGCCCATGAGGAGGCGGATGGGACCTTCCTGACGGCGCTCCTGTTCCAACAGGGCCTGCCGGCAAATGCCGCAGGGCGTCACAGGCCGCTGGCCGCGCACTTGAGGGACCACGATGGCCATGCTCTCCACCGTGCCTTTTGGCATCGCGCTCAACGCTGCGTGCAGGGCGGTGCGTTCGGCACAGGTGCCTGCGGGGAAGCTCGCGTTCTCCTGGTTGTTGCCTTCGACGATCGGTCCGTCCTCCATCCGCAACGCCGCACCCACACGGAACTTCGAGTAGGGCGCGTACGCTCTGCGGGCCGCTTTGGCCGCGCGCTCCAGCAGTTCGCGATCCTCTTTGGGCATCGCTTTCCAGGAGGCGTGCTGCAGGTAGTGCAGGGCGATCTTGCGGTTGGTGCTCACGTGCGTTCTGCGAAAAGGGCCGTCAATGTAGCGCGCGATGCGGAGCCCGGCGCGGGCACGATGCACGTTGGGTAGATTTGGCACCCCTGACAATGAAAAGCACGGCTTCGGTGGAAGAGTTGGTGGCCCGGTTCGATCCGATCGGACTGGCCGAGATGGACGGCGTGAAGCTCCTCTCCCGCACGGACACCAAGTACGCCTTCCGCGAAGCGGACCTGCCGAAGTATCTGGAAGCGTTGATGCCTGAGTACCGCCTGCTGGAAGTGGACGGCGAGCGCGGCGTGAGCTACCGTTCATTGTATTTCGATACACCCGACCTGAAAAGCTTCCTGGACCACCACAACGGCCGTGTATTCCGCAGCAAGACGCGCTTCCGCGAGTACATCGGCAGCGGGCTCACCTTCCTGGAAGTGAAGCGGAAGACCGGTCGGGGTGCCACGGACAAGGTGCGGCGGAAGGAGGTTTCCATCCCGGAGAAACTCTCTGCCGATCAACAAGCTTTCATCGCGACAGCCAGTGGTTGCCCGGATCCGATGGTGCCCGTGCTCTGGAACCACTTCACCCGGCTCACCTTCGTGCATCGCACGCGCCCGGAGCGCCTCACGATCGACCGTAGCTTGCGGTTCACCTCACCGGATGGCAGCGCGGCATTGGACGGCATTTGCGTAGCGGAGCTGAAGGAATCCCGGGCGGACCGGGGATCGCCCTTCGCCGCGTTGATGAAGGCCAGCGGCAACCGCCCGAGCGGGATGAGCAAGTACTGCGTGGGCATGCTGCTGCTCGACCTGGCCCCCAAGCGCAACGCCTTCAAGCCCGTGTTGCTGCGTTTGGAGCATCTTCGCCGCGCGGCTTAACGCACTGGTAACATGACGCGAATCTTCGGAATGCGCCTCTTCCACCCGGACCTGTGGGAGATGCTCTTCAAGTTCAGCCTGGACCTGATCGTGGTGTTCGTGCTGATCCGGGTGATCTACTACCCGATCCACCGCAAGAAGGAGAACCTGTTCACCTACTTCGTCTTCAACGTCCTGATCTTCTTCCTGTGCATCCTGATGAACAACGTGAAGCTGAGCATGGGCTTCGGCTTCGGGCTCTTCGCGGTGTTCAGCATCATCCGCTACCGCACCGAGCAATTGTCGGTGAAGGACATGACCTATCTCTTCACCGTGATCACCCTCGCGGTGATCAACGCCTTGGTGAGCAAGAAGGTGAGCCTGGCGGAATTGCTCTTCACCAACACGATGATCCTCGGTCTGGTGTACGTGATGGAGCACCTGTGGCTCACGCGGCACGAAGCCATGCGCCAGCTTATCTATGAGAAGATCGACCTGATCAAACCCGCGCGCCGGGCCGAACTGATGGCCGACCTGGAGCAGCGGCTGGGTGTAAAAGCGAGCCGCGTGGAGATCGGTCGTATCGACCTGCTTCGGGACACGGTGCAGCTACGCGTGTTCTTCTTCGAGGATGAACAGTCCATGGCGGGGTTCACGGAACTTCCGCCGGACAACGACGATTGATCACCTCTGGGTCACCGGCTTCCAGCCGGTGAAGCAAGTTCAAATGCGCGATCATGTGCTATCGGCCTTTCTGCCGGTGAGCGTACTTCACCGGCTGGAAGCCGGTGACCCAGCGATCCTCTGGATCAACGCCACCGCGTGCGCGCACACTCCTTCTTCCCGGCCCACGTAGCCCATGCCCTCGTTCGTGGTCGCCTTGATGGAGACGGCGTTCTCCTCCACACTGAGCAGGCCCGCGATCACCGTGCGCATCGCCGGGATGTGCGGCTTGATCTTCGGTCGTTCCAGCAGCAGCGTGCTGTCCACATTCCCGACGGACCAGCCGTGTTCGCTCAGGAGCGTCATCACCTGCTTGAGCAGCACTTTGCTGTCGGCGCCCTTCCAGCGCATGTCCGTGTCCGGGAAGTGATGACCGATGTCGCCGAGCCCGGCCGCACCGAGGAGCGCGTCACAAATGGCATGAAGC
This sequence comes from uncultured Chryseobacterium sp., assembly GCA_964649165.1. GTDB lineage: Bacteria > Bacteroidota > Bacteroidia > Flavobacteriales_F > PHOS-HE28 > PHOS-HE28. The sequence goes on along the minus strand of CAZYPC010000060.1, from coordinate 1,517 downwards.
AGGACGTCGGCATCGCTGTGGCCCAGCGCTCCTTTGGAATGTTCGATGCGGATACCGCCGAGCCAGAGCTCACGGCCATCAACCAGGCGATGGATATCGGTGCCGGTCCCGACGCGGAAGGTCATTCCACGTCTGTTTCCTTCTTCTTCGCCTTGCCGTCGAAGTTGAAGCCCAAGGTGAAACGCAGCGTGTTCGCGAGCGGGCTGCGCTGGGTGTTGGCGATGAGATAGCTGAAGTCGAGCGAGAAGATGCTGTAGCGCACACCCAGGCCCATGGTGAAGTACTTGCGGTTGCCCTTGGTCTGGTGCTCCCAGAAGTACCCGGTGCGGAAGGCGAACTGCTTGGCGTACCAGTATTCCAGGCCGCCCGCGTAGTTGATCTCGCGCAACTCTTCCTTCAGCTTGCTTCCGGCCACCACTTTGTAATCCTTGGTCAGATCCCCGGGCGCGTCGCTGAACGAACCGATGATACCGGCCGCCACGCCGCGCGTCGGATCCTCGCCTGACAGGATGGTGTCGCCATCAGCCGTGTAGATCGGAGGTGTCGGTACAAGCAGCTTGTTGAGGTCCACGTTGAAGGACACGCTGTTGTACTCATCGATGTCAAGCGTGAGGCAGGGTCCCAGACGCATGTTGATCGGGATGAAATCCCTGCGCGCAGCATCGCTGTAGGACATCTTGGCCCCGATGTTCGAGAAGTTCGCACCGAAGGCGAACATGGCGTTCATATCGCCCAGGTCCAGATCCTTCTTCCGGTAATAGAAAGAGACATCTGCCGCGACCGATTGGCCCGCTTTCGTGTTGGCCCCGCTCACGTTGAGGCCCCCTGTAAGGTTGCTATTGATGTAACGCAGCGCGATGCCCCCTGAGAAACGGTCACTGAATTGCTGGGCGAAGGCGATATCCACCGCGAATTCCGCTGGCTTGAAGTCGCGGATCACCGAGCCGTTCACATCGGTGAAGGTGATACTGCCCAGGTTGAAATAGCGAAGGGACGCACCGAGGGCCGAACGCTTGTTCTTCAGCTTCCGATACCCGGCGATGTAGGCCAGGCTCATGTCCGGGACCAGGTTGCGAAGCCATGGGGAGACCGACAGGCGGAACTCGCTCTCGTTCTCGGCGAAAGCCAGCTTGCTGGGGTTCCAGTGGATGGCGTTCGCATCGGCCGGCAAGGCGACACCGGCATCCCCCATTCCCCCGGAGCGCGAATCGGGGCCGATCATCAGGAAGGGCACGGCCGTAGTGATGGTGTTGAGCCGTTCACCGCACTCCTGGCCGTAGAGCTCACCCAGGCAATCCGTACTGACGTCACCTTGGCCGTAGGTGGCGAGGGCTACGCCAATGGACAGCAGGAGGGGCGAGAAACGTGAAGAGAGCATCATCCGAGGGGGTGCGTTCGAAAAAAGGGGCTGCGAATATACGTGGGCACCCCCCGGTTTATTGCCCTGCGGGAGAGGCCCTTTTCACCGCAGGATCACGAGCTTCTCGACCTTATCGGCCGCCTCCCCGTCCTGAGTA
>CAZYPC010000059.1:20943-28240 GCA_964649165.1 uncultured Chryseobacterium sp. | reverse complement strand
CATGCGCACACCCGTTGCACCTGTTGCCATCACCCGGATCGAGCAGGGTGCCACTTCAGCGGTCGACGACATTCTCGTTTCCGAGGAGCCGTTGGAGATCCGACTGGGACATGGACCGTTGGATGGCCGGAGGGAGTTCCGCCTCAGCGTGACGATGCGCACGCCCGGCAGTGATGAGGAGCTCGCGCTGGGCTTCCTGTTGACGGAAGGCATCATCGACAGTGCTTCGCGGATCGTACGTGTTGCGCCTTGTGAGAACGTGAAAGAGGAGGAACGCGGCAACGTGGTGCGCGTTGAACTGCGACCCGAGGTAGAGGTGGACGCGGGTCGGTGGCAGCGGAATTTCTACGCCACCAGTAGCTGTGGGGTCTGTGGCAAGTCGAGCATTGATGCCGTTCACGCTGAGTGCCGAAGGGGCCTGGGCGAGGCTCCCTTGCTCACCGCTGCGCTGGTCACCACCCTTCCCGACCGGATGCGCACGGCACAGACGGTCTTCGGGCATACGGGCGGGATCCACGCCGCTGCATTGTTCGATGACCGGGGTGATCCGCTCATCCTGCGCGAGGATGTCGGGCGGCATAACGCGGTTGACAAGGTGATCGGGGCCATGGCGCAGGCTGCACTTGCTCCGGACAGGTGCATATTGCTCGTGAGCGGGCGCGCGGGGTTCGAGCTGGTGCAGAAATGCGTCATGGCCGGCATACCCGCGATGGCCGCTGTTGGGGCACCTTCCTCACTGGCTGTCCAACTCGCACGTGAGAGCGGTCTGGTGTTGGTCGGCTTTCTGCGCGGCGACCGTTTCAACCTGTACTCCGGTAAGCTGTGACGGACGAGGAACGTTCGGAGTTCCTGGAGCGCGAGCCCATCACGCTGATACCGTATGACCCGTCGTGGCCGATACGCTACATGGAATTGGAGAAGCTTTTCAGGCGCGTGCTGCCGGCCGGTCTTTGGACGCGCATCAGCCACATCGGCAGTACCGCTGTTCCGGGCATGAGCGCCAAACCCATCATCGATGTGCAGGTGGAAGTGACCAGTCTTGACCGCGTGCGTCAGGAGGTGGTGCCCATCATGAACGACCTCGGATACGAGTACATCTGGCGACCGAGCATGGGTGAGCGGGCTCCCTTCTATGCGTGGTTCATCGCACGTGATCCCGCAGGCCAGCGTACCACCCACGTGCACATGGTGGAACCCGATGTGGCCAGTGAGGATCGCATCCGCTTCCGTGACCTTCTCCGTGCTCATCCAAAAGATGCGCAACGCTACGAGAAGCTCAAGCGGGACCTGCTCATCGCCCATGCACATGACCGCGCCGCTTTCACTCGGGGCAAATCAGCCTTCATCGCTTCCATCCTCCACCGATCATGAGACTTCCAACACTCCTCGTCGCCTGCGCCTTGGCGGCCATCGCCAATGCCCAGCGCACCTTCGATGTCACCATCGCCGACAGCACCTACCATATGAAGCAATACTGGTTCGTGCTTTACACCAAAGGGGACGCGCCGCCGCTGGATAGCGCGACTTCCGCCACGACGCTGAAAGCGCACCTGGCCCACCAGGACGAGCAAGCCAGGCGTGGGTTGATCCAAGCCGGCGGACCGTTCGGCGACAACGGCGATTGGCGCGGCCTGCTCTTGTATGACTGTGAGACCAGGGAAGAAGTCGAGGGTTATCTCAAGGCCGACCCCTTCGTGCGTGCAGGGCAGTTGAAATACGAGATACACCCTTGGTACGGGGCGATCGGAACGACGCTCAAGTGATCACTCTTTGACGAAGCGCGACCGGATGATCCGGCTCCCTTCATCCACGGAGACGATGTAGCAGCCGGCCGGAAGATCCCCGACATCCACCTTCATGTCGCCCGACATCGATGCGGGCGCACCGAGGACCACACGCCCGAGTTCGTCCATCAGTGTGAAGGTCGCCTTGCCATGTGGTCCGCTTCTCCGGATGGTGAGCACGTCGCTTGCGGGGTTCGGGAACAACACCAACGCCGTGCTTGCCATGGACAGGTCCGCAACGCGCGTTACGATGTTCTGGCCGCTCACGATCCGCAGGTCCGGATCGAGGAAGGCGCTGTCGACCATGAACGGCAGGACAAAGGAGAAGGGCTGCCCATTGATGGTGTGGTCGAGGACGACCGTAGTGTCCACGTCCGCGTTCTTGAAGCGCACAGGAACAGGCAGCTCGAAGAAGTCGACGGAAGGATGCGACGGACTCTGGAACAAAGTGAGCGAAACGGTGCCATCGGGGGCCTGTGTCCAAGGGAGCGTGTAGGTCGGGTATCCCTCGCCGGTGAACCAATCCGCCATGAACCCGTCAAGGTCCAGGCCGCTGGTGGTCTCCAAGTGGGCCTGGAGGTCGGAGGTGCGCGCACTGCCGTAGGCGAGAGCGGGATCGTCAAGATAGTCCCGTACCCCATCGAACCAGGCCGTATCGCCACAGACCCATCGCAACATGTGCAGCACCATCGCTCCTTTGTTGTAGGTGAGCCGCCCGCTGAAGACGCGTCCGACATCCGTAGTGTCGGTGCACAGGACGCTGCCCCACGGCTCCTCCACCACGCTGGCGATCTTCCCTGCCTTGTATCCGTACCAGTATTCGGGTACGAAGAACTCGTAGCACATGCCTTGCAGGTATGTCGCGAATCCTTCGTTGAGCCAGATGTCCGCCCAGCTGCCGCAGGTTACCTTGTCGCCGAACCATTGGTGGGCCAGTTCATGGGCGGCTAGTTCGTAGCTCCAGCCTCCCATGCTCGTCATCGTCTGGTGCTCCATGCCGCCGCCCCAGCCGAACTGTGCATGGCCGTATTTCTCGTTGGCGAAGGGGTACAGCCCGAAAAGCTGGCTGTAGAGCGTCATTTGTCCGACGACGTCGCCGGCGTTGGCGTCCGCCATCGCAGGGTTATCATGCCAGGAATAGGTGAGCATCAGCACCGTGTCCGCACCGATGATGATATCGCGCGTGAAGACGACATAGTCCGCTACCGCGATGGAAACGAGGTAGTAGGCGATCGGATACTTGTGCTGCCAGTGGTAGGTGGTCATTCCGTCCTCATCCACCTCCGAAACCAGTAGTCCGTTGGATCCTGCGCGATACAAGGCGGGTGTGGTGATGTACAGATCCGCCGAGTCGATCTTGTCGTTGAGGTCCTGCTTGCACGGCCACCATTCCTTCGCGCCGTAGGGTTCGCTCAATGTCCACAGGACGGCGCTGCTATCCGGCTGTTGCCCTATGGCGAAGCTGCCGAAACCGCCTTGCACCCGCGGAACACCGTGATAGTCCACGGTCACCGAGTCGAGCGTTCCTGCCGCGACCTCCAAGCCGAAAGGGATGTTGAGCAGGTCATCGGTCGAGAGCGTGGCGGATACCGGTGAACCGTGATAACGGACCTGGTCCAGCAGCAGGGTATCGCTCAGGTCCATCACGAGTTCGCTCAAGGCGGTGGTCGCCTGGAAGTGGAGCGTCACCGTGCCCGTGATCGCCCGCACGTTCGGGTCCACCGTCCAATGCGCCCGCACATACCGCACGTCGTATCCGCGTGTGGGAACCGCGTCATTCCGGAGCATCCCCGGGTGGATGTGACGGTGCCCGCACCGGGTTTCCTCAAAAACAGCATGGTCGTACCCGAGTTGCGCGGTCAGTACAGGACCCCAAGCGAGTGCCGAAAGGAGCAGGACTGTTCTCATCGAGAGAAAGGTAGCCCTTCCAACGTTCCGTGAGCCTCGATGCGCGCTCAGAAGACCTGCGACACGATGGAACGCACCGCCTCGCTCTTGCCCATGGTGTAAAAGTGGAGGCAAGGCACTCCGGCTGCCTTCAGGTCCCGGGCCTGCTGCGCGCTCCAGGCGATGCCGACGCGTTTCACGTCCGCTTCGGTCTTGCACGCCATCAGGTCACGCGCGAAGACGTCCGGGAGGTCAATGGAAAAGGTCTTCGGGATGAAGGCGATATGCTTCAGCGTGGTCAACGGCTTCAGGCCGGGGATGATCGGCACATTGATCCCCTCATTGCGGCACAGGTCCACGAAGCGGAAGTACTTCGTGTTGTCGAAGAACATCTGGGTAACGAGGTACTCGGCACCGGCGTCCACCTTGCGTTTCAGATACGCGATATCGGTGCTCAGGTTCAACGCCTCCTGGTGCTTCTCGGGATAGCAAGCGGCGCCGATGCAGAGGTCGGTGGGGGAGGCCTCCTGCTCTTCCTCATAGAGGTACTTCCCTTTGTTCAGGCCGGCGATCTGGTGGATCAGGTCCTCCGCGTGGGCGTGGCCGTCGCGCTCGGGAATGAACTGGGGTTCGCTCTTGATCGCGTCTCCGCGCAAGGCCAGCACGTTGTCGATACCCAGGAAGTTCAGCTCGATCAATGCGTCTTCCGTGTCCTCGCGGCTGAAGCCGCCACAGATCAGGTGCGGCACCGTGTCGATGTCGTACTTGGCTTTGATCATCGCGCAGATCCCCACCGTTCCGGGGCGTTTGCGCAGGCGGATCTTCTGCAACAGCCCATGCCCGCGCTCCTTGTATATCACCTCCTCGCGGTGATAGGTCACGTTGATGAAGCTCGGCTTGAACTCCAGCAACGGGTCGATGCCTTCGTAAATGGAGCGGATGTCCTTGCCCTTCAAGGGCGGCAGGATCTCGAAGGACAACAGCGTGCCCTTCGCCTGTTTCAAATGGTCGATGACCTTCATTCGGATCTTCCCCTGACGGAACGGGGCGGGCGAAGATACCGGGAGGGGTACTCCCGGGAAGACCAACGCCCCGATGCCGCTGACATCGGGGCGTTGATGGCGTTGGTCCGCCGGCCGATCAGCGGAGCAGGGTCACATGGCCGGTGTATTCCTTGCCGTTCTCCAGCTTCAACACGTAGTAGTAGGTCCCCTCAGCCACGTCGGCCGCGCGCCAGGTGTTCTTGTAGCTGGCGCTGGTGAAGATCTCCTGCCCCCAACGGTTGAAGACGCTCAGGCGCGAGTTGGGATAGTATTCCACGCCGGTGAACTCAAGGAAATCGTTCTTGCCATCACCGTTCGGGCTGAACACATTGGGCACCTGGATCTCCGTGGGCATCACGATCTGTGTGTAGGTGAAGGAACCGGTACACCCGTCCGCTGTGGTCACCGTGATGGTGATGGGGTAGCTGCCCGGTGTATCGAACAACTGCGTCAAGGTCGTGCCCGCACCCAGGGTGGTGTCCCCGATCGACCAGACCGAGCTGACGATGGTCCCGCCATCGATCGTGCTCGTGTTGGTGAACACCACGATGGCGCCCGGGAAGACGCTCGATGGGCTGTCGCTGCTGATGCCCGCCTGTGGATCGTTCGCGCTCAGCACGCTTACCGTGTCCGAGTTGGCGAAGCAGCCGTTGTCATCCGTTACCGTCACGAAGTAGTCACCGGTCCCCACGACGATGTTCTCTTCCGTGCTGCCGTTCGACCAGAGGTATTGCGGGTAGTCCTCATCCGTTCCAAGTGTGGCGGGTATTCCCCCGCAACTGAAGAGCACACCGGTGATGTCGGGTTCGGGGTTCGGCAGTCCGTATACCGTGATCTCGTTCGAGGCCAGACGGCAGTTGCCCGAGGTGGCCAGGCACATGTAGGAACCCGGTCCTACCAGTACGGTAGGGCCGAAATACCCGTTCGTCCAGATGTAGTCGTCGTAGCCTCCGCCAGCGGTGAGCACAACGCCCTGGCCCTCACATGCGATCGTGTCGCCGGTGATGACGGGTGGCGGAGCAGGGGTGTAGTACACGGCGAGTACGATGGATACGGTGCTTTCCAGGGAATCCGCGCCATTGTCCTGCCCGGTGAACGTCACTACGTGGAACCCGGTATCAGCGATGGTGGGTATGAATTGTACGTTGATCGTGGAGTTCGTGCCGTTGTTGGTCACCGTGCTCGCGAAATTGTCGATGGTCGGTGCCTCGGCGGAGGTGTTGATGATGGACTGGTCCTCTTCCGGTGTCAGGAACGTTACGTCAAAATCCACCAGTTCGCCCATGCAGACCTCCACCGTGTCGCACAGGAAGTTCGAGTTGATGATCGGCGGGATGTTCTGCGTGCTCACCGCCGTAGTGAAGCGGAAGCTCTTGTAGTCCAGCCAGCTCACACCGTCCGCATTGCCGAACGGCCCGTCGTAGTCCATGCCGTCGTGGTCGTTCCGGGTGAACTGGATGAAGTCCGTTCCGTTCCCCCGGTTGGCACCCGTGGTGCTGGGTACACCACCGAAGCCATCCACGCCTTGGGAGGCATCGCCCGTGGTCCACTGCATGTCCTTGTAACAGAAACTCACGTTGTTGCCTACGCCGATCACGGGGTCCGTGCCATCGGTGACGATGAGCTGGAACGTGTTGCGCTTGTCGTAGTGCTGTGCGTAATAGCCCACGTCCGTCCAGTTCACATACAGAGCGTGGTCGGTGATCTTGTACTTGATGGAGCCCACCAGGTCGCCGGTGAGCTGCACATCCGCCCAGAAGGGCGCCACCATCACATAGGCCGCGCTCGGGAAGCCTTCGGCCGTGAAGGTGTTGTAGGCCGTTCCGAAGGAGATGTTGCCGTTGATATTCAGGTAAAAATCGGTGTACGTATCCCCATACAGGTTGAAGGTGAAGGGGAGGGCGAAGGGACCGGCCGCACCGTCATCCTCGTTCTGTGATCCCAACGGCCAGGTCGTCTGTTGGGTGTAACTGTTGTCCGGCTCGATCCAGCAGTTGCAAACCCCTCCACCGCCGCCACCCTTGGGTGAACCAGCGGATGGCTTGTGGATCACCTTGTCCCCGGTCAGTAGGCCTGGAAGGAGCGCACCTAGTTGGGCCGGGTCCGTGGGCAGGGTTCCATTCGCTTTGTGCTGTTCGTATTCCTGCACGGTCCAACGCCGGTTCTGACCGATGGTTGTAGTGGCCAGCAGGGCGATCGCGCTACCGAGTACCACGTTGCGGAGCATCGAATTCATGGGGATCCGAGAGATGTTCAAACGTTACTTGAGCAGTGTCACTGTGCCGAACCGATCCTTCTTGTCCGAGGAACCCGTGGGTCGTTCCACCAGCCGCCAGTTGTACACTCCTTCCGGCAGGACCTCGCCGCTGTTGTTCAGCGCGCCGTTCCAGCCTTCGGTGAGGTCGGTGCTGTGGAATACCTGTTGTCCCCAGCGGTCGAAGATCATCAATTCGTGGTCTTCCGCGACCACCCCGCTCACCACTGGCAGGAAGACCTCGTTGAATCCGTTGCCATCGGGGGTAAAGGCATTGGGGGCGTAAAGCAGAGGAATGGTCACGGTCACCGTCTGGCAGAGGGAATCGG
>CAZYPC010000059.1:0-20843 GCA_964649165.1 uncultured Chryseobacterium sp. | reverse complement strand
TCAGGGGTCGTGATCTCCAAGGTCACGTTGTACCAGCCGGGCTCAGAATATTGATGGACCAGCGTGTCGCAGGCTGTGAGACCGGAAGAGCCGTCGCCGAGGTTCCACGAACAATCGTCCCCGAGGAAGGCCGGATCGGTGGTGTTGGTGAATTTCACCGTGAGCGGGTCGCAGCCGCTGTCGGGCTCGACCAGGAATGTGATCACGGGCAAGGGGTTCACCGTTGCGATGATGGTGGCCGTGTCGCTCAGGTGAACGCATGTGTTCGGACCGAGGACCACATAGGTGTATGTCCCAGAAGTGTCGGCCGCCGGATCGAGGGAACCATTGTGCGCATGACCGAGCGGGTCGAGCCAGCTACCACCGTTGTCCGGAATGCCGCCCAGCAGCGAGAAGAGCTCGACCACGGCACCATCCGCACAGACGGCAAGGCTATCGTCCTCCCCGGCCAGGGGCAGCGGGTCGACCGTGATGTCAAGGGTGCTGCTCTGCTGCGGGCAGGGGAGCACCGCATCCACTGTGTAGGTGTAGGGTCCAGCAGCGTCAGTGCCGGCATTGAACGTATCGCCGAACGTCGCAGTGCCTGGGTCTGCCCATGTGCCGCCCGGATCGGGGTCGCCGTTGAGCGCATCGAGCAGGATGAGCGGGTCGGCGTCCGCACAGAGCGTGATGCTCACGTCGTCCCCTGCGTCCGCAGCATCCTCCAGCCGGATCTGCACCGTGCCCGTGTCATTCGGGCAGGGTCCGGCGCCCAACACAACGTACAGATAATCGCCGTCCACATCGGATCCGGGTTGCAACGTTCCCGAGAAGGGCTGCCCTTCCGGTGAAAGCCAGAAGCCTCCGTCATCCGCATTGGCCAGCAGCACGAAAAGATCCACGGGTGCGTGGTCGCTGCAATAGGCCGCGTCATCCACTTCTCCCCCAGCTTCCACATGCGCAGTGGTGGTCATCGTCACCTCGGCGGCGTTCGGGCAATTGCCACCGGCACCGATCTCATAGAAGTAGACCCCGTCCGGATCCTCGCCGGGCAGGAACGTCCCGGTGTGTGCGTTCCCGTTCGGGTCTGTCCAATCCCCGCCGGGGGTGGGAGTTCCACCGATCAGGGCGTACAGGTCTACGGGGTCGCCATTGTCGCACATGTTCGCCGAGCCGGGTTCCATATCGGCTGCGGTTTGAACGAGGATGACCACGTCGAGCGTGGAGGTGCTGGATGGTGTGCCGTTGTCGGTCCCGGTGAATGTGATGGTGTGATAGCCCACATCGGCCAGCGTCGGGGTTACCTCCACCGTGATGCTCGCGTTCACCCCGGTGGTCGCAGTGAGGATCGAGATCCCCGTCAGCGTTGGCGAACTAACGTCCGGGACCGTGGTCTGGTCCGGCTCAGGGGAAAGGAACGCGACCTGCAGAATGGACGATTCGTTCACGCAGAGGACCAGGGTGTCGCACACCGATTGTCCGGAGATCACCGGTGGCACATTGGCCAACGTTATGTCGGTTGAATAGGAGAAGTACTGATCATCCAGAAAGCTGACACCATCGGCAGCGCCAAAGGGTCCGTCATAATCCGTCCCCGCGTGATCGAACCGTCCGAACTGGATATAGTCGACCCCATTGCCCTGGTTCGCCCCTACGCTTGCCGGCGTTCCGCCAAAGCCACCAGTTCCACCAGAAGCCCCGCCGGTTGTCCACTGCATGTCCTTGTAGCAAAAGGAAACGTTCGCGCCATTGGGGACGACCGGGTCCGTACCATCCGTGATGATCACCTGGAACGTGTTCAACAGGTCGGTCTGGGTGCTGAAATAGCCGACGTTCGTCCAGTTCACATACAGCGCGGTAGGCGTCACTTTGTATTGCACCTGGTTGCATCCCCCGCAAGAGCCGCCCAAGTCCACATCCGCCCAGAACGGCGCTACGATGGGGTATCCGTTCACCGGGAATCCAGTGGAACTGAAGGTGCCCATGTTGAAGTCGTAGGTCGACCCGAACGTCACATTGCCGTTTATGTTGATGAACACCGAATTCCACAGCTGTCCGTACAGGTAGAATTGGAACGGTAATGCCAGTGGCCCGAAGCTGCCATCATCGGTGTTATTGAAGCCCCCGGCCGTCCAATCGCTGTTGTTGTTGATGGTCGTGTAGGAGCCGTCCGGCTCGTGCCAGCAGTCGCAGGTTTCCGCGCCGCCGCGCAACTCAGGGTGGGCGGTGACCACGGTAGGTACGTGAGGGACCAAGGTCACGCCATAGGTGGCGGCCTTCCACTCGCGATAACTCGGATAGCCCAGGTATTCCTGCGCCGATGCCGGGGCCGCCATCAGGCCCAGCGCTACCAGCGGCAGGGTTTTCCTGAAGGCGTTCATGGCGTTACCGCGGGAACAATCGCACGACCTCGCCCTTGGTCCATGTGCGGCCTTCCGCATCCGTGACCTCCAGGGCGTAGTAGTACATGCCGGGTTCGCACGGCTGCCCGGTGTTCATCAACCGCCCGTTCCATCTGGCTTCAAGATTATCGGCGCTGAACACCGTGGCATTGCTGCTCGCGGAGAAGATGCGCACAGTCGCTTTTTGGTAGTTCTGCACGTTCACCACGAGTTCGTCGTTCACGCCATCATTGTTCGGGCTGAAGGCGGTAGGGATCAGGACGGCGAGTGCGGCTGCGGGTACGGCCGGGGTCAACTCCGGTTCTACCGCCTCCGTTCCATCCTCCTCCGTTCCGTCGTGCTGCGGACGAACTTCCGTGCTGGGCATCTCCGCTTCGGTAGGCGCCGGGATCCGGGGTTCCGTGCGCAGCACATCCAAGCTGGTCATGTAGTTGTCCACGACGCTCTGCAATGCGCTCTGCACAGCCTCCTTTCCCTCGGGTGTAGGCGGCGGATGGTTCGGGTCCAACTGCGCGACCGGGGTAGCCGGCTCTTCAACGCGCGGGTTCTCCGCCTGCGGTGCGGGCTCCACCACGAGGGGCGCTGGCTTCGGCACCGATGTCACGCGCGACGTCCCGGTCGTAGGGGTGGAGGTTTCTGCCGCAGTGATCGGCAGAGTTGTAGACGGTACTTCGAAGGCCGGTTTTTCTTCCGGCATCACCGGGGCGACCACTTGCACCTGCTCGGCTATACCAGCTGGAACGGGTTCGGTCGTCAGGCTGTACACCAGTACCCCACCGGCAACGAGCGTGGCGGCGATACCGGCGGCCCACCAGCCAGCGGTGCTGCCAACGCCTGCTGCGGCCCCATGGCCGAGCTGGCTGCTGATGTTCGTCCACACCTGTGGATCCACAGGAGCCTCGTGGCCAGCGAATTTGTCCTGGAGCAGCCCGCTCAGGCTGGTGCCGCTGGCTACCGCCAGTTTGCCGCTGATGGCGCTCCAAGTTCCCGGGTCCACATCCATCGTGTGGTCCGCGAAGCGCTCGGCCAGGCTATTGAACAACGGGTCCTTCATTCGTGCTGTCCGTAGATATCAGCCGCCTCTTTCGGAAGCAGCTTGCGCAGGTAGGCCCGCGCCTTCATGAATTGCGATTTGCTCGTGTTCTCGCTGATCCCCAGCATCTCCCCGATGTCCTTATGGGGATAGCCCTCGATGGCGAACAGGTTGAACACGGTGCGGTAGCCCGGCGGCAGGGCCTGGATGATCTCCATCAGCTCGTCCGTGGTCATGGCGCTCATCACATGCTCATCCTCGGCATGCAGGTGCTCCGCTTCGGTGAGGTCCAGGCTGTGGTCGTAGGGCTTGTTCCGGCGGATGTGGTCCAGGGCCGTGTTCACCATGGTGCGCGCGATCCACCCGCCCAAGGGACCGTCCGCCCGGAAGTGGTCCATCTTGGTAAAGACCTTCACGAACCCGTCCTGCAGGATGTCCTGGGCCTGTTCGCGGTCGTTGGCGTAGCGCATGCAGATGCTCATCATCTTGCGCGCATAGGACTTGTAAAGGTCCTTCTGCGCCACAGGGTCGCCCTTCAGGCATCCGGCTACCAGTTGTTCGTCCGTCATGGCCATCCTGCGGGGTGATGATGCGATCCCGGGGCGGAAGGTTGCCTGCCTTCCGGTGGCCCAGAGCCAAAAATAGCGTGAGGCCCACGCTGAGCGGGCGCGCGGGTTCTATGAAAGTCCTAAGGACCGGTCAGCCCCGGGCTCTGGGGACAGCGCTCGCCAAACTCATCGCTTGATGAACCGACCGCAGCGCGCTGCCTTGCCAGGGTCTGAAACCCGAAGCAGGTACGTGCCTGGCAAGAGCGCAGCGACATTTACATAGGCGGAACTGCCGGACTGCCTTCTCAGCGGTCGACCATCGGTAGACAGGATCTCAATGGCACTCAAGTCCGAAGGGTGCAAATCGATGAAGAGTGCTTCGTCGGCGACGGTGGGGTGGAACCACGATCGCCCTTCCAGGTCACGGTCCTCCATGCCAACGGACAAGCAATTTCCCGGATAGCCGAATGGGCCGTATTGCCAAAGGATGGTATCGCCATGACTCATGCATTCCAGACCTCCGCTAACATCCAGCGCCATAACACCTATTGTACCCAAGAGACCGTTTGAGCCACCCACACCTTCTATCCACCAATTGACGGGATCATACCCTGCTATCTCGGGAGGGAATCCAACAAGGCCGATCGCTCGGTGGAAATCCCCATCAATACTCACGGAGTCAATTTGTACGACATATACCGTCCAGGTACTCGCAAAGTCGCCAAATGTGGAGCCGGCCCACACACCCGCGATGCTATCACCGGGAAGCACATCGAAGTCGTAGAGCAAATACGTGCCGTTTGAGAAATTATGGTGATAGAACACTTGTCCTTGGCCGTTGTCAAACAACCCGCCGCACACCGCCCCAGGTGCCGAAGAATCCTCATCATAGCCCCAGACAACGGAGTACGTAGTGTCATTGATCAAAGTGTCATGATCCATCGGCTCCAAGTAGAGCGTTTCAGTGTCATCGAACGTCCAAGGATCCCAAAAGTGAGCACGCCATGTCGCATGCGAGATCGGAAGGATCGATTCTTGAGCTGCCCCAACGGCCGGGGATGCCAGCAGGAGTTTGAACAAAAGGCCGCGAACCAGGTTCATCGCAGGATAATTGTCCGGTGATGCTCAACAGAACCATCAACGTAGACCAAGCGCAGGGTCACGACTAGTCGGTCGGAGATGTCTGGAATCTCACAGTCCAACCAGTTTTCGCGATCGATAACCCTTATGGGTAACTCGCGACCGGTCGGGTCAAAGGCTGTTATGGACCTGGCAGGCGAGTTTTTTGCCTTGGTGATGCGAAATGAACCCTCATTCGGGTTCGGGAACAACTGACCGGATTCAAGAGTTAACAGATCCCGATACGCTCTGTCTTCCGGTACGGCTGTTGAACTTCCTCGATGATCGGAGAATTTGAAGCTGTTCCCTCCGGCGTCGCAGGGATGAATGAACGCATGAAAGGTGGATCCGGCACTGGCATGAAAACCGGCCATCATCCGCACTTCGTTGCCTCCGCGATACGTAATGGTGCGGCCAACTTCCGTTACAGCTGTGGATATGATCGAATTGGTGGCCTCTTGGAAGGCATCATCCGTATAGGTACCCACCTCAATGAGGTCTGTTGAATCCGGGCACCAGAGTCCGTGCTCCCACAGTCCCCTGCCGTACATGCCCGCCCGCAAACGGTTCGCCTTGTAGTTGATCAACAACCCCCTGCATTGCGCATGGGGCAGGTTGGTACCCAGCAACTGCCATCCCTCCCCGTTGGCCATCAACTTGTTGTTGATGTAGAACACACCCACATCTGTGGCCACGTAAATGCCCCCATCGCTACCCCGCTCCAGTGTGACCGCTTCGGATCCGATACCGGTATTCGGCAAAGGCGTCCAGGTGGTGTCCGATCCGGTCAGGTCCGTGACGATGACATTGCTCGTATCGTTGAGATCCACCCGGAAGAGCATGCCGGTACCGATACTGGTATCCACGTCCATCGAAGCGGAGGAGTAGGCCACGTAAAGGATATTCGGATCCTCATGGTCGAAATCGATGTCGCTCACCCAAGCTGTGCGCGGTAGCGCTCCAGTGATCGCATGCCAACTGCTTCGCACAGACGGGGCCGCCACACGTGCGATGGTGGTGCGCATCAGGCGCGGGCCGTCCGGGAAATATGCGTACAGGTAGTTGGGGTTGGACCAGGCGGGATAGATGCGCCAGATCCATTTGTCGGCGCCCAAGGTCGGATAGAAGTCGGAGATGGTGTCCTTGGTGGTCCAATGGTCGAAGGACCGCCTGATCTCGCAGTGGTAAACGGAATCGACCGGGTGGTAGAACCAGGCCGGTATGTACAGAGCGTTCGGTATGCCGCGGTCCATGGCCCCCTCGCTGTTCCAATCCCCCGGCCCTTCTCCGCTGAGCTGATTCGAACTCTGCCCGTAGTTCGCTGAGCGGTACCAGCTTCCTCCTTGGGATGACCAGAACATCCTGTTCGGTTCGTCCGGATCGATGATCGGTTTTTGCCCATCCCCACCGGGTAGCTGCCTCCATTCAGGTATCCATTCAGGGGAGTAATCGGGTTGGCTGAGGACCGAAGCCTCATGAAACAGCCCGATCAGGACATGGTCGTCGTTCGCGTACGAATCGGTCATGCGCCAAGGCTCCGCCACGGCCAGGCCGCGCCCGCGCCACTCCCAGCTTTGGCCGCTGTCCGTGGACCGGTGAATGCCGCCATGGTCCGCCAACCAGATCTCGCCCGGTTCGGTAGGATGGCCGATAAAATCCTCCACATCGACATGGTACTGGAGGTAGTTCGAGTTGCCGTAGTAATTGGTCCAGATACCATTCACATAGGTCAGGTACCGGCCTATTTGCCCCGTATTCGGGTTGACATTGTGATCAAGGAAGACATCCTCGCCGTTCGTCTGTGAGACACCGAATCCATGTCCACCACCGTAGAGAACGTAGATGTTGTCTTTTAGGGGGGTCGTCGGCCAGGTACCCGTTGTCGCATCAATGAGCCTCCACAACTCGTCAACACCATCCCCCACCATGTCGTAAAGCACGTGCAGTTCCAAAGGAGTTTCAATGCTGCCCTCGATCGTCAGATGATCGGCGTTCCTATCCCAGCGACGGAATTCATCCCGGTGATCCGGAATACCGAGGGTGAAAGATGGCGATGGTTGCCCAGGTATCTCGTCCCAGGTTTCGCCGCGATCAAAGGATCCCAAAAGCCGCCAATAGCGCACTTTGGGTGTAGTCTCGTTCAGGGCACCCTCGAACCGCGCGGCCACATACATGGTGTCGTTGTGCAGCGGGTCCAGCACCATGTCATAGACGTTCTGGGCCTCCGGGAAATAGTAGGTGCCGTAGGTGGGATGGTTGTCGATGGAAGGTGGCAGTGGTATCTCGACGATCTCCCAAACGGGGTCCGGGTCGTTGGCGTTGTTGGTACGCCAGAGTTGGTGTTCGGAGGTGGCGTAGAGCACATTCGTGTCCGTATGGTCGGGCACCAGCTGGTTGATGAAGGTCCAGACCCCACCGGAGTAGAAGTCGTTCTGGTCAGCGATCAATTCCCAGCTTTCGCCACAATCAAGCGTGCGGTAGATACCCCCGGCATATCCCCAATAGCCGCTATTGGCCGCATACCAGATACAAGGATCGGCCGCATTGAAGACCGCGTATTGGCAACCGGATCTTGCCCAGGTATCACTGCCAGCCATCCGCCAATTCACGCCTTCGTCCACGGTATAGAACAATCCACCGCTATGCGAGCCGCAAAGCATCGTATCCGGGTATTGGCCATTCAGCGTGAGGAATCGGATCGGGCCGATGCCGTAGCCTGAACCCTGTCCAAGTTGGACACTTCCGAAGGGGAGGTCCTTGGGCCCGACCTCATGCCAATCGGTGGTGTTGCTTTCAGCGGACTTCAGGTCCGTGGCTACGCGGCTGCGGGCGTAGGCCCGTTCATAGTCGATGAAGGAGTCGCCGTTCTTCAGTCTTGTCGCCCAGAATTCCTCCCACTTCCGGAACTCGGTGTAGTCACCTCCCTCTTGATACACGCTTGAGTCCCCGGCAAGGATCAGGCTATCGTACATGTGCCGAAGACTTGTTCGCAAGGGCAGGAATTCCTGCTCCGCGTGCTTGACCAGGCGCTGCGCGAAGCAGGCCGATGATCCCAGCTGTAGGGCCAGCAAGAACAGTAGACGCGCACCCATGGTCCGTCAGGGCTTCTGGTTACCCATAGCGACCATCAGGGCTTCCAATCTCTCCAGACGCTCCTCCAGTTGAAGGATGTACAACGCCTGCTCTTCCACGACCTTCACCAGCCGCTTCTGGGTATCGCCCAGTTCCACCCCACCCTTTTGGATCACGTCCGCTGCTGAGGGGATGCCCGGCAGATGTCTATGCAGGTGCAGATAGGACCGGAGTTCCTTCAATTGCATCAGCCTGTAGTCATCCGCGAACACGTAATCCGGCCATTCACCCAACTTAGCCAGCACATCACGGGTGACGATACCATCCTCTACAAAGAGCCGGTATTGCTCGATCGCACCTTCTTCGGGTTCCGTGCCGATGCCCACCTTGCCGTCCGTGGTAATGAAGACCCGCACCTGGTTGTTGGTGAGAATGCTCAACGGCACGGCATTCAAGGTGCCGAGCAGGGGCCGCTCTTCGGGGCAGAGGTGCGCGAACGTGTTGCCCGTGACTTTCCAGTACGGACTGTTCGATGCGAACCAACTGAGTTGGCGGCACGGACTGTTCGGCATGGGTGGGTACTCGGGAAGACCGCCAGCACGGAGTGTACCATCCTGGTCCCGGTAGAGCAATCCGAAGTTGGTCAGGGAGCCGCCCAATTTGATGTCTCCGTTGCTCTTCAGCCGCAGACTCTCGGTACCGTTCGCCTTCAGCACCAGATCCTTGTTGTCCGTGGTACCGAGGAATTGGGTGTTGGGGTCGCTTCCCGCGTTCCCGCTTTTGGACCAATCGTCCCGTTCCGGCTGGGTGAGCAGTATTTTGTCCTCCCGGATCGCGCAGCCGTTCACATCGGTGATGTCCACGGCATAGCTGCCCGCATCGAGTTGGGTGCGGTCTTCCGTAGTTGGTCCATCCGCCCATGCGTAGGTGTAGGGTGCCACGCCCTCCAAGGTCGTTACCTGTATGCTCCCATTGTAACAATTGTAGCAACTGATGTTGAAGCCGCTAGGGTAGGAGAACGGCTCCACATCGGCCCGCAAGGCGAAGGGTTCGGTCAGGGTCAGGTCTGCGTCTCTGGAACCGGATGCGGCATCGCGCACCCGAACGGAGACATACCCCGCGCGTAGACCGGATACATCCTGGGTGGTGGCGCCTGTGCTCCACATATACGTATAGGGCGGTGTGCCCCCTGTAACGGTGAGGTCGATAGCCCCATCACCACCGCCGAAACAACTGATATGGTAGCCATGATGGAGGGTGGGGTTCAGCGTGACCTGCATTCCCTGCGCGGCAGCCTTCTGGCCGAAAAGCATAGAGGCCATGATGATTGAAACCGCAAGGAGGGCGACACCGCCATCGCGCCAGATGAGTGATCGTCTTCCTGAGCGAGCTTGAAGGTGTGCCATGGCGGTGACTTTTGTTTCAATTTATAGCCGGAAAATCCCGAATCCTTCCAATTCTTGGCCCGAATAGTTTTCAACCGGTTTCAGGAATACAACACTGGCGGCCAGGTTGGACTATCCGGGGACCTGATGGCATGGAAAAGCAAGCGGCCCGCGTTCTCCATCCGTAGGACGCGGGCCGCACTTTTTCGCACCTCGCCGCTTATCTCGGCGCTTTCACCAGGCGCTCGGTCCGAACGCCGCTCTGGGTAAGAGCTCGCACCAGGTAAGTGCCTGCGGCCAGTCCGTCCAAGGGCAACACCAGTCGCTGCGCACGGGCCGTCGGGCTGAAGGTGGCCACCTGCTTCCCGTCCAGCCCAAGTACCACCACGCTGCGCACGACCACACCGGCCGGCCAGGTGAGCGTACTGCTTTCCTGTGCGGGGTTCGGTGCCAGGGCGATGTCTTCCAGTCGGCCGTTCGCGGCGATGCCGTTGCTGCCGGTGCCGGTCTTTTCCACCTGCAGAACGTAGGTGGAACTCAGCGGCTCCGCATCATCGTTGGTAGCGGTGAAGGTGATGTAGTGCAGGCCGGCCTCCGCCTCATCCGAATTGATCTCGAATTCCAACTCCAGCTTCGAGGAAAGCCCTTCGTTGATGTTCTCGAAATTGGGCAGGGTGGGCGCCGATGACACGCAAGAGACCATCTGGTCCGGGGCCCCGGGCAGCACGATGAGGTGGTAGAGCTGGCCATCGCGGTCCTCCGGTCCGAGGGGCATCTGCACGATCACCGTGTCGCAATCGAAGGTGCTGCCGAAGATCGGAGGTACCCCGGAGCCGGTGGTGTTGAGGTAGAAGTGCGTGTTGTCCAACCAGCTGATGCCACTGCTTTCGATGTAGGGGCCGGCGTAACTGTCGTCGTTAAGCGCAAAGCGGCCCACCTGCGCGTGGTCGATGCCGTCGCCCCGGTTCACGCCCGCAGTGGCCGGTGTGCCACCGAACCCATCGAGGCCACCGCTCGCGGAGCCCGTGGTCCACTCCATGTCCTGGTAACAGAAGCTTACGTTGTTGCCGCCCGGGATCACCGGGTCCGTGCCGTCGGTGATGATCAGCTGGAAGGCGTTGTGCAGGTCGGTCTGCATGGAGAAGTAGCCCACGTCCACCCAGTTCACGTACAGGGCATGGTCCGTCACTTTGTACACCACCTCCCCGCCGTTCAGGCCGTTGCCGTCCTCTCCGCGCGTGTCGACATCCGCCCAGAAAGGCGCCACCATCTCGAAGTCCGCGCTCGGGAAGCCCGTAGCGGTGAACGTCCCGTAGGATGTTTCGAACGAGACGTTCCCGTTGTTGTTGATGAAGACGTTCGTCTTGGCTTCGCCGAACAGACTGAACGTGAACGGCAATGTGATCGCCGTGCTGCTCTGATCATCATTCGGCAGCATGGCCATCTGGTAGGTGCTGTCAGGAGCCACCCAGCAATCGCACGCGCCGCCGCCGCCCCGCTCCAGCACGGAGGCGCTTACCGGAAGACCGGTGCCGGGGTCGCCGCTGATGGTGATAGGGCCGGAAGGCAGCAACTCGTGCGCCTTCAGGTTCTGGTACTCCGCAGGTGAGAGCACCGTTTGGGCCTGCGCGTTCAATGACACGCAAGCCATGGCCAAGGGGAGAGCGTAGCGGTTCATCATGCGATGGGTTTGTGGTCGCTGGAAAGACGAATGTAGGTATGCCTTGGCTGCCTTGGTCCATCGGAAAGACGGAGGGGCTACCTTCGCGGCCCTTTCGTAAGGCCGTACATGAAGAATATCCGCAACTTCTGCATCATCGCCCACATCGACCACGGCAAGAGCACCCTGGCCGATCGCCTGCTGCAGATGACCGGCACCATCGCCGACCGCGACATGCAGAACCAGGCCCTGGACGACATGGACCTGGAGCGCGAGCGTGGCATCACGATCAAGAGCAAGGCGATCCAGATGAACTGGTCGTACAACGGTGAGCCGTACATCCTGAACCTGATCGATACGCCCGGCCATGTGGACTTCAGCTACGAAGTGAGCCGATCCATCGCTGCATGCGAAGGCGCACTGCTGATCGTGGACGCCGCCCAGGGCATCCAGGCGCAGACCATCAGCAACCTCTACCTCGCGCTGGAGCACGATCTGGAGATCATCCCCATCCTCAACAAGATGGACCTGCCTTCGGCCAATCCGGAGGAGGTGAAGGACCAGATCGTGGACATGCTGGGCTGCCGACGGGAGGACATCCTGCCGGCCAGTGGCAAGACCGGCTTCGGCATGGACAAGGTGCTGGAGGCCATCGTGGAACGCATACCCGCGCCGAAGGGGGATCCAGCGGCCCCTCTCCAAGCGCTCATCTTCGACAGCGTTTTCAATCCGTTCCGCGGCATCATCGCCTACTTCCGCGTGATGAACGGCACCATCCGCAAGGGTGATCGTGTACAGTTCTTCAACACCGGTGTGGACTACAACGCTGATGAAGTGGGCTGCTTGAAGATGAGCATCGAACCGCGCCCCGATGTGAAGGCCGGTGACGTGGGCTACATCATCAGCGGGATCAAAACGGCCAGCGAGGTGAAGGTGGGTGATACCATCACGCACAAAGAGCGCCCCTGCGCCGAGGCCATCCACGGCTTCGAGGATGTGAAGCCGATGGTGTGGGCCGGCATCTTCCCCGTGGACACCGATGACTACGAGGATCTGCGCGACGCCATGGAGAAACTCAAGCTCAACGATGCGAGCCTGACGTGGACGCCGGAGAGCAGCGCGGCCCTCGGCTTCGGCTTCCGTTGCGGCTTCCTGGGCCTGTTGCACATGGAGATCATCCAGGAGCGGCTCCAGCGCGAGTTCAACATGAGCGTGATCACCACGGTGCCCAACGTGGGGTATGTGGTCACCAAGACGAACGGTGAAGTGCTCGACGTGCATAACCCGGCGGATCTCCCCGATGTCATGCACATCGAGAAGATCGAGGAGCCGTACATCAAGGCCCAGGTGATCACCAAGGCGGAGTATACCGGTGCGATCATGACGCTCTGCATCGAGAAGCGCGGGATGCTCGTCAACCAGCACTACCTCACGACCGATCGCGTTGAGCTCACCTTCGAACTCCCCCTCGGCGAGGTCGTGTTCGACTTCTACGACAAGCTCAAATCGATCTCGCGTGGCTACGCGAGCTTCGATTATCACCCGGTAGGCATGAAGGAGAGCGACCTGATCAAGCTCGACATCCTGCTCAACGGTGATCGCGTGGATGCACTGAGCGCGTTGATCCACCGGGATCACGCCTACGAACTGGGCAAGAAGATGTGCAGCAAGCTGAAGGAACTGCTTCCGCGCCAACAGTTCGATATCCCCATCCAGGCCGCCATCGGTGCCAAGATCGTGGCGCGTGAGACCACCAAGGCGCTCCGCAAGGACGTTACCGCGAAGTGCTACGGCGGCGACATCTCACGTAAGCGGAAACTGCTGGAGAAGCAGAAGGAAGGGAAAAAGAAGATGAAGCAGATCGGTACGGTGGAGATACCGCAACAGGCCTTCCTGGCGGTGCTTAAGCTCGATTGAGCGCAATTGCCGGACGGGTTGCGAGCGACCCGCGATCCGGAAGGGCAACGATCACTTCGCCGGAACGGCCGAGTAGATCCGCGCGAAGTCGTTCTTCAAGGTGAGCCGGAAGCGCTCGGTCAGTAGTGTCGGCCACGGATGCTTGCCCACCGCACGCTCGATCCCATGGCCCAGGAACAGGACCTGATCCACTTCTTGAGGTATGCCTTTGCGCCAATGCCGGACCAACCAGGCGGGATCTTCCGTGTAGAGCCAATATGCGTGGCGCGCCAATGAGTCCGGTAGGACAAGGTTGACGTGTTCGTCGGGCGCAACGAGTATCCCATCATGCCGGATGGCAACGAAGGCCTCCCAATGCTGCAGCAACGGGTCGGGGTCGGTCACTACCGGTGCCACCAGGCTGCCGGATCGAAGTGCGTTACAGGCTTCCATCGTCAGGGCATGCGCTTCGCGCAATGCGGCGAAGGACTTCTCGGCCTGCACCAGCCGGATGACCTGCAAGGGCAGGGCGCACACGGCCGCTCCGCCGATCACCCGCGCGATCCACCCTTGACGGGCATCGGCGATGGCCGCGAGCCAGATCGCGAACGTCAGCAGCGCAAGCCATTGGCACCGCTCGGCGATCAGGACCTTGCGCGCCGTAGGCGATCCATAGATCCAGGACAGCAGGATGAGCCCGAGGACCAGACCGAGCAGCGCATCGTGCCAGAGGGGCTTTCGCCCCAGGTGCCATCGCGCCCAAACACCAGCAGCGAGCGAAACCACCAAAAGGGCCGCCATGCCATGGATGAGCCAGGCCTCTCTTGTCAGGTCCAGCAGGAACAAGGGCCGCAACATGGAGGAAGCTTTGAATGCGGGAAGCTCGTCAGGTATCCCTTCCGTGACCTTCCGTACAAGCGGACCCACACGGAGCGCTCCAAGCACCAGCAAGGCGCCCAGGACGGCGATCCAGATCATGGATGAACGTCGCGTACCCTTTGAAAGGAGGTCCGTCAGGGTCGTCCCGAAGGGAAGTGTCAGCAGGAAAAGGATGGCCAGCAGGACCGGAGAGCCACGATGTGTGTACCACGCCAATACGGCACCGATCAGGAGCCCGGACCAGCGCGAGCGAGGCGAGTCCGCCTGCCATTTCCACCAGGCCACTGAACCGAAAGCGACCGCGATGCCGAGCAGGAAATGGAAGAGCCCCATGACCAGCAGGAAGTTGAACGTGACAGGTGCGAGCCAAAGGATCGCCGGCCCCAACCGCGTTCCCTGAGCGCGCAGGTAAGCGACCGCCGACAGCACGACCGCGCAGCACACAAGCACCGCAAGAGCATCGTGAGCCTGTACCGGTGAAAGAAAGAGCAGCAGGACCATCAACACCCGGTCGCCCACAAAACCGTGAGGCGCATGGTTGTAGGTGATCCCTTGCGCCAGATGGTCCGCCGTCGGCCAGGGAGCCTCCAGGAGGGAGGCGTGGAGCACATGGATGGGACCATCCACCGTAATAAAGAACCGGAAGAACAGGATGGCCGCCGCGTTGGCCAGAAGCAGAGCCAGCAGGGTAACGTTGATGTGGATCGGACGCATGGCCTATGCGCCAAAGGAAAGAGCTTCGGGGTGTGCCGAAGCTCTTTCCAAGCGTGTCAGGAAACCGGTCAGAGCGCGTCCAATGCGGCTTCGAACTGTGCGAGCGTGGTCGGTGTGAACGTCATCGGCACGTTCATGCCTTCGGTGATCGTCACTGTGGTGAACGAGGAGGAATAGCCGCCCGTGCTCTGACGGAATCCCACGACCACCGCCTGAACGCCCACAGGAACGCCCGAGTAGCTCGTGGGGGTGGTATAGTCCTGGCCAGAGAGATAGGGCATCTGTACAACGGCGTTCTGCGATGGGAAAGCCAGCCAGACCATCGTGCTGTCCGTATTCTCCCCCTCGGCAACGCTCGCCGTGATCTGGGTCAGGTTCGGGTAACTGTAGAAGTAGTCGCAATTGATCCAGGTCAGATCCTCCGGAAAGAAGGAGTAGAACTGGTCGATGTAGGCCGGTACTACGGTAACGGGGACCGTAGGTACAGGGGTCCAGATCATCTTTCCATCCGATTGTTCGGTGCCGTTGAACAGGGCCATCGAGGGATCCCCGACGACAGTCGGTACATTGACCTGCAAGCCACCCGGAGTGACCGTCAGCGGCTCGCCGCCCTGGCTTACGGTGATGCTCAGGGCACCACCGCTGCGCAACATCCTTAATGTGCCATTGTCATCGCCGATGGTCTGTTTGTTCAACCAGATCATTTTGCCCACGGTCAATGCCTCGACCACCGAAATATCCACCAGACCGGTCACCGGTGTACCATCCTCGTGAACGAAGGCCCCGGGGGAGAAGTTCAGTTCCGTGCCATGCTGCGCGACGATCTGCCCACCCCACCCATTGTTCGCGGTGAAGGTCTGCGTCTCGTCGGCGATGTTGTCCGCGATCATGGCGTCGAACACGGTGTTGTGCGGCGGGGTCGTCGGCGGGGTCGCGGGATCATCATCCGTGTCCTCCTTGTTACATGCCCAGATCGCGCCAGCGGCGATCAGCATGACGAGCAATACGCTTCTGTTCTTCATTTCGGTGGGGTGCTGGGTTCGAGGTCCGACTTCCAAGCGACAGGATGATGCCCTGACCGCCGGGTCGGATCCGAAGGTAGACGTGCGCTTTCAGCGAGCGCTGCCTCCACCCCGTAAATTTCTTCCCCGACCGGTCCAGCATGCCGGGATCCGCCATTGCCGAACGGTTGAGCCCAGGAGAAGGGTGTGCTAGGGCAACTGCTCCACCCGCACGTTGTTCGGCACGGTGCTGCCCACGCCCACCAGGATCGGGTCCCGGTCATTGCCGCTGCCCGTGTACTTCACGGTGCCGTCCATGTTCACGTCTTCAGGCCGGTAGCCGCCTACCGTGTTGTTCGGTGTCGTTCCACCCACGAACACCACGATCGGATCGCGATCGTTGTTGCTGCCCGTGTATTTCACGGAGTTGTCCAAACGGCTGTTGCCGCACCAAAGGACCTGTGTTCCGCTCACATCCTGGCGGGCCTCCGTTCCGTAGGTAGCGGTCGCAAGCAGTTTCAGGTCGATGGTCGTTACCATGCCGCTCAGTGCCACGTTGTTCGCCGTCATCACACCCAGGTGGTTGCGGTGGCGCAGCACCACCTTGTAGCTGCCGTTGGCGATGCCCATGGCGACCGGTCTTGCGCCGTCCAACTCCACCACGTCGCCATCGCGCTGGATGAGCGCCGGACGTGCTGCACGAACGATGGTCGGCGTAACGGCATCCCGCAGTTCGATCCACACCCAATCCACGATGGCATCGTTGCCGGTCGCGGCGAGCACCGACTGTGGAATGGTGCGTATGGATTGGTAGCCGACAACGCTGAAGCCCAGCGCGGTATATGGTTCTGAGAGCGGAACCAGGAAAGAGGTCCGCAAACCGTCGCTCATCAGTCCAGTCGACGGTACGTAGGGCCCGCCGAGTGCGGCGATCACGTTCACCTTGCAACGGGTCGCCTGGCCTTCATTCACCTTGATCCACTGGTTGCTGGCCAGGTTGTAGAAGCGATCGACCGTGCCGCTCGGCCAACGGACCTGCGCACTGTCCACCACCTGGTTCGCACCCAGGCCGAAGTGGCAGTTGAAGCTGTTCACGATGCCATAGCTCTCGCCCGCGCGTATCTCCCTCACTTGCTTGCCCCAAGGACCGAAAATCGTCACCCGTCCACCGACCGCGTCCCGGTTGCTCGCGCTGCCCTCCAGTTCGAAGTTGATCCACTTGTTGCCGTTCCCGTTGTTCAGGTACAGTTCATCGTCACGCGTGGTGCTCGGCGTCACATAGCTGGTGCCGTAGCTCGCGTAGATGTCGATCGCCCCGTCGTGGTTCATATCGCCCATGGCGAAGGAGTGGAGCGTGTGGCTGGTGGTCGGGTGGGGCAGCAGCGTGGTGATGCGGGTGAACGTGCCGTTGCCGTTGTTGTGGAAGTAGTAGTTGCCCTCCACGCACAGCAGGTCGATGTAGGTGTCGTTGTCCAGGTCCTCGCACTTGGATTGCAGGAAGAAATTGCTGTACTGGAGCCCGCTGCCCGCCGTGGCGTCCGTGTAGTGGCCGGTGCCGTCATTCAGGAACAGCTGGGCCGTGGTGCTGTGGTTCACCGTGATCAGATCGAGGTCGCCGTCGTTGTCAATGTCCGCGAAGTCGCTGCTCCAGCTCTGTTCCCGGTTCTGCACGCCATAGGTCGCGGCCTGGTCCGTATACACGCCGCTGCCGTTGTTCACGAACAGCCTGTTCCATCGGCGGGGATCGTTCGGGTCGTTCACCCCTTGGCGGCACTTGGTGATGTAGAAGTCGATGTCGCCGTCGTTGTCGAAATCCGTCCAGGTGCTGCCGTAGTTGCCGCTCATGTCGCTGCTCGGCGTGGTGGCGAAGTTGACGTAGTTGTTGTAGGCCAGCGTGCCGCTGCCGTTGTTCAGCCAGATGCGGCTCGCGGCGTTGTCATGGCATCCGAAGATGTCCAGGTCGCCGTCGTTGTCGATGTCCATCATGTTCATCCCCTGCATGAACATGGTGCCGTTGTCCAGGTTGGTTACCGCCGTGGATACCCCACGCGCACTGATCTTCTTCAGATGCACGCCGTCGCCATTACCGCCGCTCACGAAGTCCTTGTGGCCATCCTCGTCCACATCGCCCACGGCCATGCCCCATTGGCTGCTGCTGCTGATCGAGCCATAGCTGTAGGAAGTGAACGACCCGTCCGCGTTCTGATAGTCGATGGAGAGCTGCGTGCTGTTGTTCAGCAGGACCAGGTCGTCCAAGCCGTCACCGTCCATGTCACAGATCCCCACGCAGCCGCCTGAACGAGCAGCCTCATTGGTGAGCGGCGTGGTGTTGAGGGTGAAGGTCTGAGCGGTGAGTGCAGAAGCGGCGATGCAGAGAAGTGGGGAGGTCAGTGTGCGCAGGTTCGTTCGCATGGTTCCGGGTAAGCGGGGACAAAACTATCCGGGGTGCCTCCCGCTGGTCAACGACGAACGTCAGTTCCGTTCACAAAGCCTTGTGTGACAAGGGATGCAGGAAAAGATGGTCCTGAAAGATTGACAAGAGGCCTTATATGTGCAGGGACTGTGGATCGTGAGCCTCTCCCGCGTCCCGGGCCGAAGCCCGGCGGGATATGCTCCTACCGCGGATACACCTTGCGCACAGCCTCCATCCGTGATCGCACCTGTAGCTTGTCGTAGATGTGGCGGACGTGCTTGCGTACGGTTTCCGTGCTGATACCGGTCTTGGCGCCGATCTCCTTGTACAGCAGCCCTTGGGCCAGAAGGTCGAGGACCTGTTTCTCGCGTTCGCTGAGCTTCTCGTCGTTGATGCGTTGCTGGGTCTCTTGCTGGAAGGAGTTCACGACCAGTCGTGCGATGGCACTGCTCATGGGGGAGCCGCCGCCAAGGATGTCCCGCACGGCTTCGAGCAGCTCCGGCGGTTCGATGTTCTTCAGCAGGTAGCCCGTCGCACCGGCGCACAGGGCCTGGAAGATGTAGGCCGGGTTCTCCAGCACCGTGAGCATGAGATATTGCACCTGCGGTTTCAACGGCTTCGCTTCGCGCACGCAGTCCACCCCGCTTTTCCCGGGCAGGTTGATGTCCATGAGCACCACATCCGCTTCCAGGCCCGGCAACTCCAGCAGGAAGACCTCCGCATTGTGGAAGACGCTGACCAAACGCATGTCTTCGGCGCGCGCAATGCGGGCGCGCAGCAACTCGGCTTGCTCCTTGTCGTCCTCCACGATCGCCACCCGTACAGGCTGCCGCGCCATTGGCGCAAATTACGAGGTCGCCACCATCGGAGCGGACTTCCACACCCCTTGGGCATGGATCTCCGTTCCGGCTCCTGGAGTGCTGCGGACAGACCATTTGGCACCAAGCCGCTCAGCGCGCGCCTCCATGTTCCCCAGGCCGTTCCCGCTGCTCATGGCCGCCTGCACGTCGAAGCCCTTGCCGTTGTCCTTCACACGCAGTTCGTAACCATCCGTACCGGTCCGCAGGCTTACCTCCACATGGCGCGCATCAGCATATTTCAGCGTGTTGTTCAAAGCCTCTTTCAACAGGAGATAGATGTCGCGACGTGTGGCCGGATCCAGTTCCACATCGGGACCAACGTGCTGGAAGTCGAGCTTGCTGGACAACCCGGCGTGGGCCAGCATCCGTTCGGTATGTAGCGCAGCGCGGTCAACGAGCTCGCGCGTGGAATCATGGGAGGGATCCACGGCCCAGACGATATCCTGCAACGACCGACCGACGTTCCGCGATAGTTCCTTGATCCGCTCCACATGCTGGGCGGCCTGGTCCGGGTCCTGGGCCATCTCCTCGCGAACGGCCGTGCCCAGCATGCCGATCTTGGTAAGGTCACCACTGATGTCGTCGTGAACGTCCCGCGCAATGCGCGTGCGCACTTGTTCGGCCTCACGCGCCTTTTCGCTCGCGAGCAATCTTTCCTGGCCATCCAGGATCTCCGCGTTCTTGCGCCGCACCAGCCGCAATCGGCTCCAGATGAACAGGGCAAGAACGGCTACCAGACCGATCGCGGTGATGAGCAGGTTGCGGCGAGCATGCTCAACGGTCATGCGCTGCTGGTGCTCCAGTTCCTGCTCGCGGAGCGCTGACACCTGACGAAGGCTGTCCGCCACTTGTATGCCGCGCCGCTGCCAGCGTTCGATCTCCTTGCGCGTCGCATCGCTCCGCAAGCTATCGTGCAGTGCCGAACGCTCCTTGTAGTAGCGAAGTGCCTGCGCGGGATCGCCAAGCGCTTCATAAGCCCAGCTCAGGAGTTCGGGTATGTCGCGCCGTTTGTTCAGCGGCAAGTTGGCCGTGCGCGCGATGGAGTCGGACCGAAACAACAAGGGCAGGGCTCTGCGGGGTTGCTTCGCCTGTAAATAGGCCCCGGCGAGCTGCGTGTTGGTGTGCACCACGATCGTGAGGTCCCCGCTGCTTTCGGCGTGCCGCACCGAACGAAGGCCATGCATGATCCCATCGGCCATATCGCCCGACCATGTCCGGTAGTTGCACAGCGAACTTTCAATGACGGCAGCAGAACGATGGTAGTTCTTGTGGGTGGTGTCGCGCAGGCAGGTCAGTGCCTTTTCGCTGTATCCGATGGCGCCCGCGATGTCATGGTGTATCAGCGGATAGTAGCCCAGGTTGTCGTAGACGATGGCGCACGCCACCGTATCGCCGGCCAACAGGTAGCACTGGAGCGCGCGTTCGTACAGCGCCTTCATCGTATCTGGTGGGCTCAACTGGTCCACTACGATGGCTTTCTCCACGAGAGCGGTTCCCACCTCCCGCCAGCTTTTCGTACGGCTCCCCAGTTCGATCACTCGTTGGCTCTGGGCCAGCGCTCCATTCAGGTCGCCGAGGTTGTATCGTGCACGTGTGAGCTTGTTCAATGCGCGCACCAGCGTCAGTGTGTCGTGTGCGTTCGACGCTTGAAGGACCAGGGCATCGAGCAGGACCGCGGCTTCGCGCGCGCGCCCTGTGGCGATCATATGGTCGGCACTGTCGATGGTGGTTGATGCCGACGGCACCTGGGCCCGGACAGCCATTGCCGCCGCGCATAGGAATAGAACAGCCGACCGCGACAATTGATCCAGGGTGCGACTCACCTCGCGAAGGTGATACGGAGGCGGCGAACGGACAATGCCCGCTCCATGGTATAGGGGGG
>CAZYPC010000058.1:0-28426 GCA_964649165.1 uncultured Chryseobacterium sp. | reverse complement strand
CTAAACTGCCGTACGGGTTAAACTGTACCGGGGGTTCGAATCCCCCCCTCTCCGCAGGTCTTGTGCAAGCAGGTCCTTTTTCGATTCGGGGCGTAGCGCAGTCCGGTTAGCGTACCTGCTTTGGGAGCAGGGGGTCGTGTGTTCGAATCACACCGCCCCGACAGAACAAGAACGCCACCTTCGGGTGGCGTTTTTCGTTCGGTGCATCTTTGTGGTCTGGCCCCGTAGCTCAGTGGATAGAGCAGCTGCCTTCTAAGCAGCCGGTCGTAGGTTCGATTCCTACCGGGGTCGCTTTCGGTGCGGAGCTCCCGACCGGTGCTCCCTGTTCGACGGGATCCCCAAAAGTTCACAAGATCGTACGAGGTGGCGGGGACGGACCGTTCATGCCCGCGAATACGACCACCACATGACCGACCAGCCACCTCCAGTTCAGCCCATTCCTGCAGTTCCCACCCCACGCCCTGATCGTGCGGGATGGATGCGCACTTCGCTCACCTTCCGTGCCATCGTGGTCGGCATTCTCGTGCTGCTCCTGCTCATTCCGTTGAACATGGTGCAGCAGTTGATCGACGAGCGGGCCGAGCGCAAATCCGAAGCAGAGACCGATATCAGCCAGACCTGGGGTGGGCCACAGACCATCATGGGGCCCGTGATCGATGTGCCGTACGAGGTGCCGGTGCAGGCCACCGCCCCCGATGGCAGCCGACTGGTCACGCGCGTGGACGTCCATCACGTCCACTTCCTGCCGGAGGAACTGGTGGCCGAAGCCGTTCTCGATCCTTTCGAGAAGCACCGCGGCATCTACAACGTGGCCGTCTACAGCAGCCGGACGGAACTGACCGGGTCCTTTGCGCCCCTTTCGGACGAGCGGCTCAAGACCGGCTACCCGTTGCAGTGGGACAAGGCGAAGGTGCTCTTGGGCATCACGGATCTCCGGAGCATCAAGGAACAGGTGAGCATGCGCATCGGTGGTCGTACCGTCCAGTTCGAGCCGGGGCTTCCGAACTACGAACTGGTGACCAATGGACTCAGCGCCGCTTTCCCGCTGGATAGCGCGCAGCTTGGCCGGCCTCTGGAGTTCGCCTCGGAGCTGACCATCAACGGTAGCGCGAGCTATGACCTGGTCCCCATCGGCAAGGTGACCCGGGCCCATTGTACCTCGACCTGGAACGATCCCAGTTTCCATGGCGCCTTCCTTCCGGATCCCCGGGACAGCACGCGGACCACTCCCGGGTTCGCCGCCGATTGGACCGTGCTGCACCTGAACCGGTCCTACCCGCAGGAATTCGAGGGGGACAGGCGGGAGGAGATGGATGCGAGCGCGTTCGGCGTGTGGCTCATGCAGCCGGTGGATGAGTACCAGAAGAACACGCGGGCCAGTAAGTACGGGGTGATGCTCCTGGTTCTCGTCTTCCTGGTCTTCTTCTTCGTGGAGGTGTTGCAGAAGCTGCGCATCCATCCGATCCAGTACCTGCTGGTGGGCTTCGCCCTCTGCATTTTCTACACGTTACTCATCGCTATCAGCGAGCACCTGGGCTTCGGCACGGCCTTCATCGTTTCCGCAGTGGCGGTCATCGGGTTGGTGGTGCTTTACGCCCACAGCGTTTTCCAGGTCAAGCGCGCCTCGCAGTTGCTCGGGCTGATCATGTTGCTGGTCTTCGGATTCATGTTCGCCTTGATCCATGAGCAGGACTATGCCCTGCTGTTCGGCAGCATCGGACTGTTCATCGTGCTGGCCCTGGTCATGTGGGTGAGCCGCCGCATCGATTGGAACGGCGGCAGGGAGACCCTGTCCTGACCCCCACGGAACAGCATTTGGTCGGTTTCCAACGGTGACTTGCGCCCCCTTTCGGCCCTTCGCCCGGAAGGGGGCGCTCATTTGTCGGGCGGATGGGCCACTGGTCGGGTGCTATCGGGGGAACGGTCGAAATGTTGATCCGAAGGTTCGCCTTGGGCCGTTCCAGCACCTGATGATCACAGAGTTTCGCGGCCGTTCAATGAATCCCGAGCGAATGATGCGCCTTCCGTTCCGTACCCTCCTCAGCGCCCTGGCCACCCTAGCGGTGACCTCTGCCGGTGCCACCGTTTACTACGTATCCTCCTCCTCGGGGAACGACGCCAATAACGGCACATCGCAAAGCACCCCTTGGCGCACGATCGACCGGGTGAACCAATCGGGATGGCAGATCCAGCCCGGTGACCAGGTGCTGTTCCAGCGCGGTGGCACCTATCGCGGCGAGATCATCTGGGGCAACTCGGGTTCCGCAGCGGCACCTGTGGTGTACGGGGCCTACGGCACCGGCAACGCTCCGATCATCAGTGGTTCCCAACTGGTCACGGGTTGGACGGTCCACTCCGGGAACATCTACAAGGCCTACGTGGGGCAGCAGGTCGATATGGTCTACGTGGGCGGTACGCTGATGACCCTGGCCCGCACACCGAACGCCGGCACTTGGTACCGCAACACCAACGCCCAAGGCTACAACCTCACGAGCAGCAACATCACTCAGGCCAGCGGCTTCTTCACCGGCGGGCGTTGCATCCTGCACAGTACCGCGAGCAGCGTGGATACGCTGCGGGTGACGAACCATTCGGGTAGCACCCTCACGTTCGGCAGCGCACCGATGAACTTCTACATCGGCACCGACAACTGGGGGTTCTACGTGGAGAACAAGCTGAACCTGCTGGATGCCGCGAACGAGTGGTTCTACGACAAGAGCAATGGCTACCTGTACTTCTGGGCTCCCGGTAACGTCAATCCGTCCACGCTCACCGTGGAGGCCAGTGTGTACTACAGCGGCGTGAACTGCTACTGGCAGCGCAACTACTGCCGGATCGAGAACCTCACCTTCCAGCACCAGCGGTACGGCGGCGTAGTGAACGGTGGGGCCAACTATGTCACCGTTTCGAACTGCACGATCCAGGACGTCTACCACGGGATCCGCAGCGTGGGGAACAACAACAACTACAACAACAACATCATCCGCCGCACGTACGCCACGGGCGCGATGCTGATCGACAACAACACGATCTTCGAGTACAACACCCTGGAGAACATCGCCCTCAAGAAAGGGATGGGCGAAACGGGATGGGGCTATTTCGGTGTGCGCAGCAGCGGGCAGAACACCGTGATCCGCGGCAACCGCTTCGATCACATCGGTTACTCGCCCATCATCATCGACGCCAACCAGTTGGTAGAGAAGAACGTGATGATGAACTACAGTGAGATACTGAACGATGGCGGAGGCATCGCCTTCGACAATACCGATGGGGTGGTCATCCAGGACAACATCATCCGCGATGCCATCGGCGGTACTGATGGTTGCGCCACGACGAACCCGGTGCACAGCCAGCCCATGGGGGTCGGCATCTATTTCGGCAACCGGAGCAACGTGAACGCCACGGTGCAGCGCAATACGATCAGCAACGTCTCGCAGTACGGCATCAACGTGGACCATTGCATGAACGCGATCAACCACAAGATCAAGTACAACACGATGTTCAACTGCGGCATCGGGATCTGCGCTTCCGATTACTCCAACGCCACGGGACCCTATGCCGTGTCGCCCTTTTTCGTGGCGGCCTACAACGATGAGTACGTCGGCAACGTGGTCTACGGCATTACCAAGGAGCAGCTCTGCTTCAAGGTCTTCAACTGCCATGGCCATCCCTTCGTGGACTTCGGTACGTTCACCAACAACGCCTACTACAACCCCTACAACGAGGCGTCCATCTACTTCCACAACATCTACAACGCCACTACCAAGTACTACTCGCTGGAGTCCTGGCAGAACGCGTTCGGAGAGGAATCAGGTAGCTCACGCAGCCCCTTGCATCTGGCGGCCTATTCGACCGTGTCCGAGCTCACCGGCAACCTCGTGACCGGCGGGGACTTCACCGCCACCAGCGTGAGCGGATGGCAGTCGCAGGTGGCTCCAACGAACTGCCAGATGACCCGGGTAACGACCAACCTCGACAATGGCTGCTTGAAGGTCTACATGCCCAACAGCACCATGGGCACGAGCCTTTCGTTCCGCAACCCGGATTGGTTCCCCTTGGTGAACGGCCAGTGGTACCGCATGAAGATCTCCACCCAGAGCCCCACGGCCGGCACCATCCGGTGGGGCATGAAGGCACAGAGCACCTTGAGCGATCCCTATGCGGTGTACGAGCAGCTCGTGGCCTTTGATGGTGAGCGCCGGGACCTCGAACTCTACTTCCAGAACACCATCACGGACAATGGCCAGGTCCGCTTCATCACGGATTTCGCGGAAGCGAACTACTTCATCGACAACATCGATGTGCGCAAGGTGACGGTGCAGGCCATCGACCCGAACACCCTGCACAAGATCTTCGTGAACGAACAGACCACGGCCCAGACCTTCACCTTGCCCGCAGGTTGCTGGAAGGACATGTCCGGAGTGGTGAATGCAGGCGGTAGCACGTTCACGCTGCAGCCCTACACCTCCAAGATCTTCTACAAAGTGGCCGACGGCCAGTGCGGGGCGCAGAGCTCCACGGGTACGGTGAGCGCCAAGGTCTTTCTGGGCGGTTGCATCAATTGGACCACCAACCTGATGAACGACAACCTGCGCACGGCCGGGGTGATCCCCAGCACGGAACCCTACACGGCACTGGGCTACACCCTGGAGAACACCGGAGCGACGGTGACCTCAACGGTGTTGAACACCACGGGCAACAATGCGCCGGTCGACTGGGTGGTCGTGGAGCTGAAGAACCCCACCAGCGGCTATCCGGTCGCTGCGCGCCGGGCCTGTCTCGTGCGCCGCGATGGCACGGTGATCACGCCCGACGGTAACACCGTCATCACGTTCGCCACCACCACCACGGTGGGGAAGCATCTCGTGATCCACCACCGCAACCACTTGGGCGTGATGTCCGGCAGCCCTATCGCCACCAACGGCCAGAACATCGACTTCAGCGTGACGACCTCCGGCGTGTTCGGAACGGATGCGATGCAGGTGAACGGCTCCCGCCGGGCGCTGTACTGCGGCAACGTGAACTCCGACAACGTGGTGAAATTCACCGGCACGAGCAACGACCGGGACCCCATGCTCACTGCAGTGGGCAGCACCACACCGAACAGCAACCTCTCCGGCTACCGCCGTGAGGACGTGAACATGGACGGCGTCACGCGCTACACGGGATCCGGCAACGACCGTGATGTGCTGCTCATCATGGTCGGTTCCACTACACCGACAGCTGTGAAGACGCAGCAGGTGCCCTGAAAAGGTCGAACAGGCACGCCGAAGCCGGGTCGTTCGCGATCCGGCCTCGGCCCTTTCGGACGGGCTATTGCTTGACGAATGATCTGGTCACAGTCCAGGAACCCGAAACAACGCGAAGCCGGTACGTTCCAGCCTGCAAGCCGCTGACATCCATCGCTGTGGATGAGGATGGGACGGCGATCGCTGGCGCAAGCACTCGGCCAAGTACGTCGATGATCTGGATCGTGGCGTGATCAAGATCGGCAAGACCGGAAACGACAAGAAGATCATGTGCGGGGTTGGGTGAGAGGCGGAGATCGGGGATGTACGCTCCGTCGGCCACGCTGGTCGCCACCTCTTCGCATCGGTCAGGGACCAATCCATCCAGCGGTAGCCGACCGATGTACTCGAACTCAAGTCCAGGGAACTGGGAAGCCAACGCCATGTACAGGTCGCCTTGGAAAAAAGCGATCTGGCCGTTGACCCCCACATGGTTCACGCCCCCGATCGCGCAGACCTCATGGCCATCGAAGCGCAGCAGGCTGTAAGGTGTGTCGGGGTCGTCCACAAAGTGGAAGTCGCCGCTGACGTAGAGCGCGCCCTCGTACACCTCGATATCGAAGACCTGCCAGTGGAACTCGACGACGTCCGAAAAGAAAGGTTGCCAAGCTGAACCATCCCAAAGCTGGATCATGGGTGACTCTGAGTCGGACCCAGGTGGATACCAGCCGCCCACGTAGAGCGAATCCCCAAACCCCTGGATGGCATTGACCCAACCTCCACCGGGGCCCCAGTTAGGGGTCCATTGGTCTACGCCGTCGAAGGCGATCACGCTCCGGGCATCTCCACTGATGAATGAACCCGCGAACCAGTACTGGTCGTGCCAAAATGTGGACGTGTAGGTGGCCACATTTTCCCCCAAAGGGCAATTCGGTATAGGCTGCCATCCGCCTCCGATCCACTCTCGTATGCCGGGCATCGACTGCCCATACAGGGTGTCCGCCTGTCCGCCGCTGAAGAGGCGGTCGTTCGACTTAAATATCACTAGCCAATTCTCCGGGTTGCCTATCGGAAACCAATCGTTGTTGTGCAGTGCAGCACCGTTACCCCAGTCAAGATGGTGATGGAACGAAGTACCCGAAATACCGCAGAAGAGAGTATCGTGATGCCACCCAAGGGAGACGAACTGGTTATCAGGGCTGCCGAATGCGCTGGTATCACCATTGCCGTTGCCCAGATTTTCGGTGCTCCATTGGGTGCCTGTCCAAGCGGCCAAGTTGTTCACCCGAAGGGAATCCGCACCCGCGAACGGGAATCGGCCACCAGCGATCAGTCTGGTGGAGTCCGGATCGAGCCTTAAGGTCTGAACCTGCCCGGTCACTCCGCCTAGCACGCTCGTCCATTGTCCTTGGCAGTGAGCCACTGGAAGGTGTGCGAGCACCAAGGCACGAAAAATCCATGCAGAACGCATCAGACCTCACTGTTTCAGCAACCGGGCGGCCAGCGTACCACCTGACCACTCGTAGCGCAACAGAAAAATGCCCTGTGCAAGTTGACTGGCATCGAACCTAGCAGGTCGATCCCATAGCTGGACATTGGCCACTTGGCGACCTTGAGCGTCCGTGATGGTCAATCTTCCCGGGACATCGGGCACGTCTACACGGACCGTACCTGATGTGGGATTCGGGGAAAGGGTCAGCGCATTGGGTGGACGCGATGTGCTTGCCCCCTCCAAGCCGACGCTCACGAGGTCGTATTGGATCTGGGCCAGGTATCCATCATGCACCAGGTCTGTGCATTCGGAACTCCAGTCAAAGTAGGGGTCCAGTGGCGGAGGCATCCATGGCACGCCCAGGGGGAAAAATACCGGTGCCAGTGTACGTCCTCCCAGGTAGATCCGCGTAGAGCTGGAAACGACACATCCGGCGTAGTCGCTGCCTTTGCCGCCAAAATAGGTGGCCGCTAGCGGTGCCAAGGACGTCGAGAAAATGCCTACGTAACAATCCGTGGCTTCCGGAGTGTCGTAGCCGGCGTCGTGGTGCCAGTCCTGCTGGTAGTACAGGGGGTTCGCCAACATGGGAAGCGGCGGCTCAGCGCTTGACCCTTCGTTGCCTGAGGGCGTATGTGAGAAGAGGATGATCGGCCCCTGTTGCTCGACGGTGTGATAGTTCGTTATGCGCGCTCGGTGGTACGTTACAGGTGTTTCGTGTGCTTCATTCAGGTCACCGCCGACCCAAGTGAAAGCCAGCAAGGCATAGTCGGGGTCGAACTTTGCGATGAAGTTGTCGTAGCTACCACCCCCGAATGCAGTCTGGTGATAGCCCCCTTCTGTATCGCAGTTGGGCATGCCGGTTTGCGTATTGACCCATGTACAGGGATCGCCTGAACTGAAATAGGCCGTGTTCGTGAAACCGGTGATGTAG
This sequence comes from uncultured Chryseobacterium sp., assembly GCA_964649165.1. Lineage (GTDB taxonomy): Bacteria > Bacteroidota > Bacteroidia > Flavobacteriales_F > PHOS-HE28 > PHOS-HE28. Next base: position 20,775 of record CAZYPC010000058.1, on the reverse strand, counting down.
ATGTTTCCTGCGAGGTCCGTGGTCACATCGGTGATAGCATCGTCGATACCGGCACCTCCGAAGTAGGACGACCAGAGCATGGCGTAATTCGACAGGTCGAAACAGGTGATGAAGCCATCGTACCTCCATTCCTCGTTCCCGGCACCATTCAATTTGTATTGGTACCAGCCTCCGCCGTTCACCAGCGGGAACTCGGTCTCTTCACACCCAGCAGAACCATCCGGCGTATCAGCGTCGTTCGCCGTTTCCGTGACCCCGACCACGTAGAACTTGTTCCGTTCGCGGTCCACATGGCAGGCGTAGCCGTACTCCTGCCATGGCCCGCCCAAAGCGAAGCTCCAGGTCAGGTCGGCTTGGGGCGTCAGTTTGCCCACGAAGGCGTCATACGGATACAGCCCATACAGTTCAGGTGTGCCGTCAGCGAAGTAATCGATGGTTCCCGGTGGGTCCACGAGACTGAGGCCGTCTATGTCCGAATAGCCCACGAAATACGCGTTGCCCTGCGCATCGATATCCACATCGTTCAGGTAAGACTTGCTCAGCGGGGACGGGTGTATGCGCGTGAAATATTGGATCTGACCATTAGCGGCATCATAGAATGCCAGCATGCACCTTCCATAGGTGTCCTGGAAACAATCAGTATTGCTGCCCAGGGGAACGAGCGGTCGGTCCACGCTGTATTCTGCCTTGCCGCCAACGATTACTCGCCCGTGCAGGCCATCATAGACGATGGCCTCGCCGACCTCGGCGCTAGAACCACCGAAATAGGTCATCCATGTGCCCGGTGCCTCGATCTCGTAGTTGCTGTTGAACCGGCCCACGATCAAGTCCACGCCAGCGTTGTATGCGGATAGCCCAAAAGTCACAGGCAGCACGTCGTTGCTCGTCGAACTACCCGTGAAGTACATGTTGCCGTTCGAGTCAAGGTCTTCTCCGAGGATCGCATCACCTCCCGGAGTGGCAGCATACGTGCTCCACTCCGGCGGGTAGTTCTCAGCACCGCCACCGCCGCCCGCCTGCGGCGGCCCACCCGGCGAGATCACGATGATCAGTGGCAGGGTGGTGTCGTATTCGCCCAGGCCGAGCTTCACATGCACGCTGCCTTCCTCATGGTCCCAAATGGCCAACCAGGGGATGTCGATGATCGTGGTGCCCAGCTGTTGGTAGACATAGCCTTGGGGCAGGCCTGCCATCCAATCGCCGAGGTAGGTCTTCAGCACGCCGTCCACGTCTACTTTCAGGCTGTCCTGCCCATCGAAGCGCATGGTGATGTCATACGGGTTGCCACCTGGACGCACCACGATAAGGAACTCCGGCCCGGAGTTGTTGCTGGTGATGTGGTAGTCGACGCTGTCGTAAACGCTCTCCATGACCAAGCGCTTGTATCCGGTAACACCGGTGACGCCTTCTGGAGTCCAGCGCTCATAGAAGTTCCGGAATCCGGTCGTAGGGTCGATCTCATGGACGATCGGGTCATGCGCTTCCTCTCCGACGAAGGTCATGTTCACCTGGGCCAGCGAGCCTTCATCGGGATGGGTCGGGTCCACCGCACGATGGACGAAGCCGGTTTTTCGGCCTTCCATGGCGTGGATGGCCGGGTTGGTGCCGACCGAACTGGTCAATACTGCATCGGCCGGATGGCCATCGGCGTGGAACACCTGTCCACGGTTCTTGTACTGGGTCCAGAGAGGGGAGTAGGTCACCCCCGCAGGTCTGTGCGGGATGAACACCTGCGCGAGCGTAGCGGTGCCAATGAGAAAGGCGAGTACGCTGACAACGGACCTGCGCTTTGTGGGGCAGACACGCCTTGAAGCGTATGTATAGGTCCCACCAATGTCTATGTGCTCCATGATCCTCCGGTTTTGCTGGTTGCTCCTTCCTGAACGGGAGTGACATTTCAAAACGGAGAAGAAGGCTTCAAAAAAGCAAATTGGATTTGACCAATGTTCTTTGTTGCTTACGCGTGAGGACCAAGCAAGGTCCTTCGAGCGATCATATCGCTACAGGGGTCGATCTCGGGCAGTCCCTCAGATCACTTCCAAAGACCCCGGTGGTGCCCAGCCCACGCTGCCGCTACTGAGCTTCAGCTCATACCAGCCGTTCTGTTCTTGGAGCACGCTCACCTTGGTGCCTTCATGCAGCACGAACACGGTGGTGGACTCGGTGCGCGGCTCACCACGCACATCCACCTTGGGAAGCATGATGATGGCCTGTGACCGGTCGGTGATCTCGCCAACGCGGTACGCGGCCAGCAACGCCGAAAGACCGGTGACGAGCAGCAAGGCCACCGCACCACCGAAGAGCACCCGTCGCCAGATCCGGTGTCTGATGAACACGGCAGCCGTGGCGAAGGCGAACAACAACAGACAGGCCCACAACGAGCGGCGCGCCCACTGGTCTACATCCTTGCCACCTCGTAGCCGATCCCAGAGCGAGCCGAGGGTGAAGGCGGGCAATTCGTTCACGCGGTCCACCACCTGGCTGCGCGCATAGTCGAGGTTGGCCTGGATATCCTCCGCTCCGGGTTGCAACCGGGATGCCCGCTCGTAGTAGAGCACTGCCCTTGGGACATCGCCCAATTTCATGTGGCAGTTGGCGATGTTGAACAGCAGGCCGGCGGAGCTTTCCTGGGTGTAGATCGAATCGTACAGGGCCAGCGCGGTCGCGTAGTCGCCTTTCGCATAGGCTCCTTGCGCATCGCTGGCCAGCTGGCCCGATGCCGCGTTCGCGAAGAGCGCTGCGGAACAGAGACCGGCCAGGAGGATGGAGCGCGATGGGGTCATAGCTGTCCTTCTATGCGGTGAATGAGCGCGGATGCTTCGTCGTACGACTGCTGGCGTCCCTTGGTCTCGATGGGAGCGAAGCGCGCCATTTCGCTATCGGCCAGCAGTGCGGCGTATTCCTGCGCCACCGCCCCGTTCTCCAAGTGTCCCAGCTTCTCGGTGATCATGGCCGCGTTCACCTCGGCCACGCCCAGGTCGAACTTGTCGGCGAAATAGCCCTCGAGGGCCTTGCCCAGCGCCGTGTAGAAGGCTTCACGATCGTTCTTCCCCAATGCCGCTGCCGCATTCTTCAAGCGTTGCTTGGCGATGCGGTCGGCTCCTTTCCGGCGCAGACCGCGAGCGTCTCCGAGCATCTTCTGCCTCCGCTGTTGGAAGAGGGCCAGCCCGATGAACGCAAGGGCAGGGGCGCTCATTCCGGCCAGATAGGCCCACGAGCCGAAGAGATGGGCGTTCCGTTTTTCCAGTCCCAGGTCATCGGTGCGGATGTAGCGGATGTCGCGGTGCAGTTCTTTCACGTCGGTCCGGCTGGGTCCGGTCATGTTGGCCGCGCTTCCATCGCCTTTCTCGATGTGGAAGGTGATCGCCTCCTTGGAGAGCCGCTTGTACTGCGCACTGGTCGGGTCGAAGTAGCTGTAGGTGAACGGACCGACAGTGTATTCCCCTTCATGCCGCGGGATCACCACGAACTGGAATTCACGGCTTCCGTTCATGCCGCCGGCGTTCACCGTGATGCGGTCCGTGATCGTGGGGTCGAACGAGTCGAAGTCGGTCGGGAACGCCAGCGCCGGCGAGTTGATCAGCTTGAGGTTGGCACGCCCGGAGAACTTGATCTTCAAGTCGATGGCCTCATTCGCTTTCACCGTGGTATTGGCCACGTTCAGTTCCATTTTGAGGTCGCCCACGGCACCGATGAAATCCTCCGGCTTGTCCGCTGGAAGGTCCATCACGTTCACCTCTGCGGCATTGCTGGTAATGCGGACCGGGGTGCCGTTGCTGAAGAAGCCGGCGTTCACGCGGTAGTTCAGCGTCATGGGAGCGATACGCAGCTTTCCTGAGCGCTGGGGGAAGAGCAGTTGTTTTTTCAGCGTGGCCACGCGGTAGGCCAATCCGTTCACCGTTTCCGTCTTTTCCCAGGTGGCTTCGCCCAGATCGATCTCTTCGGCCAGGAAGCCATCCAGCTTGGGCAGGTCATAATCCCCCGGCTGTAGCTGGCTGTAGCGTGAGTAGAGCGTGTAGCTGGCCACGATCTGCTCGCCCACGTACGCCTTGCTTTTGCTCAGGCTGATCGTGCAGAACAGGTTGGGGTCGTTCTGTTGGGCCTGGTTCAGCGTGGAGTTCGATGCTCCGGTGCTTTCACCCTTCACCACATGGACCGTGATCGGCTTGCTGTTGATGGTGCCACCGCCTACACGTGCCGTGGCCGCGCCGATAGTGTAATCACCCGGTTTGGTGGCCTGCAGGTAATAGCTGCGGGAGATGGAACTGGTCGTCTTGCCGCCCATCATGCTGAAGCTGTTCTGGTCGAACGGCCCTTGCACGATCACCAACCCCCCCAGATCAGGCGGGGCGATGCTGCTGTTCATGGGCGCGTTGTTCAGCGTCAACGTCAGCTTGATGGGGTCGCCGGTGGCCACCGAGTTGCGGTCCACCGTTGCGCCGAATGTGATCTCCTGAGAGAGCACGGACGGGGACCACAGCGCCGCGATCAGCAGGAAGGGAAGGAGCAGCCGGTTCTTCATCACCAGTCCTTTTCGATGGGCAGTTTGGCGCGCACCCGCAATTTCTCCCGCGCCTTTTCCTGCGTGTCCTTCTCCTGCTGTTGGAGCGCGTCCAGGATCCGTTGTGCGTCCTGTTCGCTGATCTGCCCCGGCTGCTGCTGCTGCTTCGGCTGATCCTTGCCTTGCTGGTTCTGGGCCTGCTGTTCCTTCTGATCCTGCTGCTGGTCCTGTTGCTGCTGCTGATCCTTTTGGTCCTGCTGCTTCTGATCCTGGTTCTGGTCCTGCTTCTGGTCTTTCTTCTTCTGTTGTTCCTCCTGCAGCTTCTTCTGCGCGTAGGCCAGGTTGTAGCGCGTGTCCTCGTCATCGGGACGCCTCCTCAGCGATTGCTTGTAGGCATTCACGGCCTCCTGCCACTTCTGCTGCTTCATCCAGCTGTTGCCCAGATTGTGGAAGGCGCGTGCCTGCGCATCGGGATCCTTGGCCAAAGAAGTGGCCGCTTCGAACGTGCGTTGTGCATCTGCCGCGCTGTCCTGCCGGTAGTACGCGTTGCCCAGGTTGAAGGCCCCGCGCTGGTCGGTGCGCGCCTTCTCGTAAGATCGGATCGCGCCTGCCTGGTCGCCTTTCTTGTACGCGTCGTTCCCTTCACGGATCGCGCGGTCCGTTTCCTTCTGGGCGGACGCAACGCCTGTCCATGCAAGGAGCGCGAGGAGGAGACCGGTGGTTCTCATGCGGTGAAGATGTTCCAGATCGCTCGTTCGCTTCCGCGTTCGCTCATGAAGAGCCCCGCGAAGATGAGGACGCAACCGATGGCCAGGAAAACCTGGTAGCGGTCTTCGTGGCCGGCGAATTTGTAGCTGCCCGTCTCCGCCTGATCCATGCCCCGCAGTTGTTGCACCATGGCCTCGATGCCGGTGCCGGAGTTGGTCGCCAACACATATTCCCCGTTGCCTGCCCTGGCCACCCGACGAAGCATGTCCTCGTTCAATTTGGTCATGACGGTCTGGCCATCCTTGTCCTTCTTGAAGCCCAGGACCTGGTTGCCATGCCGCTCGGGGATCGGCGCTCCCTGCGGTGATCCCAGGCCGATGGTGTTCACCGTGATGCCTTCCGCCGCCGCCGCCTTGGCCGCAGCCTCCCCATCGTCCTCGAAGCTCTCCCCATCACTGATCACGATGATCGCCTTGCCGGTAGGGACGTCCTTCTGGAAACTCTTGCTGGCCTGCTCGATGGCTGTTCCGATCGCCGTGCCCTGCGTGCTCACCATGCCGGGGCCGATGTTCGCGAGGAACAACTTGGCGGCGGACCTGTCCGCCGTGATGGGCAATTGGGTGTATGCCGTTCCCGCGAAGACCACGATACCCAAGCGGTCGCCCTGCATCTTCTCGATCAGTTGGTTGAGCGCGAACCGTGCCACTTCCATGCGGTTCGGTCGCAGGTCTTCCGCCATCATGCTGTTGCTCACATCCACCGCCACCACCACGTCCACGCCGCGGGCCTTCACCTCTTCGAGCTTGGTGCCCATCTGCGGACCGCAGAGCGCGAAGACAGCGAAGCTGAGCCCATGGCGCAGCAGGAGGAACTTCGTCGCCGCGCGCCAGCTGCTCACGCCCGGGACCATCCCCGGCAACAAGGCCTGGCCGCTGAACCGTTTCAATGCGCGGTTCTTCAAACCCAGACCGATGAGGAACAGCACCGTAAGCACCGGCCCGATCAAGAGACCCAGGCGCCATTCGGGGTGCGCCATCCGGAATTGGGGCAGGTACTTATCCGCCAGCAACAGGAATGCGATGCCCACAGCCCAGGCGACCACCTCGATGGTGATGACGACGATCGCGATCGTGCCTACGTGATATGTGCCGCGGGAACTCATGGTGTCGTTCGCAACAGCGTGCGGTCCAGGATCAGGCCCAGCGCCAGCAATGAACATCCGGCCAGCAGGACGTTGAAGTATTTGTCGCTCCTTCGGCTGTAGCGCGTGATCTTTTCCCGGGTCTTCTCCAGTTTGTCGATCTCGTCGTACACGACCTTCAGTTTCTTCTCATCGGTCGCCCGGAAGTACTTGCCGCCGGTCATGTCCGCCACTTCGCGCAACATGTCGTCATCGATCTCCACTTCCATCGGCTTGAACGCGTATTGCCCGTTGATCAGGGCGTAGGGGCTCATGGCCTGTCCGCGCGAGCCAACGCCGATGGTGTATACACGTATGCCGAACTGGTGGGCGATCCTCGCCGCGTCGAGGGGCTGCAGCATGCCGGCGTTGTTCATCCCGTCCGTCATCAGGATGATCACCTTGCTCTTGCGGGTGCTCTCCCGGAGCCGATTGATGGCCATGCCGAGCCCTTCGCCAACGGCGGTGCCTTGGTCGATGAGCCCGCTGCGCGCACGCAGGAAGAGGTCGCTCAGCACCGTGTGGTCCGTGGTGAGCGGGCACTGGGTGAAAGCCTCACCCTCATAGACAATGAGGCCGATGCGGTCATTGGGCCGCTCATCGATGAAACGCAACGCCATGGTGCGCGCGGCCTCCAGCCGGTCCGGCTTGAAGTCCCGCGCCAGCATGCTCGCGCTGAAGTCCATCGCGATCATGATGTCGATACCGTCCACGGTGATGTCCTGTTCCTCGTGCTTGCTCTGTGGTCGCGTCATCGAGAGCAGGAGCAGAGAGAGGCCTCCCAATGACATGATGAAGGGCAGGTGGCGGAGGCGCGCCTTCAGGTCCAGCGGGCCAGCGGCAAGCGCCTTTACCGTGCTCAGCGTGGCACGGGGCTGTCGCTTGTTCCTTCTCCAGAAGTACCAAGCGCTCAGCAAGGGGACCGCTACCAATGCCCAGAGCATGCGTGGCGAAGCGGGTTCGTAACGCCGCCCCAGCCACCATGCCGCACCGATGATGGCCGCGTGCAGAAGCACCAGCATCACCAACAGCAGGATCAGGTCACGATCGCGGCGCATCTATCAACACTTCTGTGGTTTGTTGCACGAGCTTGATCGCACCGGCGAGGAGTTGCTCGTTCTCGGTCGGTAGGGGTGTCCACTTCGCGAACTTCACCATGTCCGCCATACGCAGCAGGTTGGCGAGCTGCTCGCGTTGGCCCGCGCCCATGCTGCTCATGCGTAAAATGCTCAACAGATCGTCCGTTGTGCTCTCCAGGGCAGGCACTTGGAAGCGCTCCTCGATGTAACCTCGAAGTATGTCTGTGACCGCGCTGTGGTGCTCCTTGACCAGTCCTTGCTGCCAGAGCTTTTTCTTATCGACCTCTTCCAGTGCGAGCAGTGTGCGCACATGCAACGGCTTCTCCGGTTCGGCCGCGACCACCGCCTGTTTCGGACGACGGGCACGGCGTATGAGCATGATCACCACCGCCGCGATCGCGGCCGCGGCCGCGGTGCCACCCGCCACCCATGGCCAGTTCTCGCGTAGCCAGTCCACCCAGCCATAGGGTACCTCGTAGATCTCCTTGATGTCCTTGATGGCCGCTGTCGTGTCCACCTCCACGGTGTTCACTGTCAAGAGCATCGCACGGGTCTCCATCGTGTCCCCGTTGATCACGAACACGAACGGGGGGACGGCCCAGTATCCGCTGTCCCAGGATGTGATCGTGAGCGTTCGCGACTGCCGCGTCAAGCCGGGGTCGTTCGGGACCGTCGGCATCGTGTCGACGACACCGGCGGAGACCACATCGATCTTGCCGGTGATCGTATCGCCCACCACAGGCCAGCCGATCGCAGGTGCTTGCTGATCCCTGGCGTAGTCCACCGTGAGCAGGATATGCGCCTGCTGGCCGATCAGGATATGCTCCTTGTCCAGCTCCACCTGCGGTCTGACCTGCTGGGCGCGAACAGCGGGTTGAGCCAGGGCTGCGAAGACGATCAGGCACAACACGGCCATCGATCGGGACCGGCGGTATGCCAGCCCGGTTCCAGTGCCCGCTGCCATTGACCGCATCATCAATCGCGCTGCTTGAACAGGTTCATCAAGGGTTTCACGTAGCCCTCCCGCGTGCTGATCACCGCATGGTCCACACCGGCGCGACGAAGCGCATCCCGGGTGCGCGCTTGCAGCTTCAAAGCTGCGGCGCGGTAGTGGTTCCGGATGCGCTTGTTGTTCGTATCCACCCAGCGCTGTTCTCCGGTCTCCGGATCAGTGAACTGCATGAGTCCCATGGCGGGAAGCTCCTGTTCGCGCGGGTCCGTGGTGCGGAGGACCACGAGATCGTGCTTGCGGTTGGCGATCTTCAAGGCATCGTCGTAACCCTCGTCCATCAGGTCGCTGATCAGGAAGGCGATCGCCCGTTTCTTGATCACGCTGTTGAGGTACTTCAGCGCGCCGGCGACGTCCGTGCCCTTGTGCTTCGGCCGGAACTCGAGCAGTTCGCGCACGATGCGCAGGATGTGCCCGCGGCCCTTCTTCGGCGGGATGAAGAGCTCCACCTGGTCGCTGAACAGGATGAGCCCCACCTTGTCGTTGTTCTGGATCGCACTGAACGCGATCGTGGCGCAGACCTCCGTGATGAGTTCGCGCTTCAGCTGGTTGTCCGTCCCGAAATCCCCGCTGCCGCTCACGTCGGCCACGAGCACCACGGTGAGCTCCCGTTCCTCATCGAACACCTTCACGTAGGGATGCCCCGTGCGCGCGGTCACGTTCCAATCGATGGAGCGCACTTCATCGCCCGGCACATACTCCCGCACCTCACTGAAGGCCATGCCACGCCCCTTGAACGCGCTGTGGTACTCACCACTGAAAATGTGGTCGCTCAAGCCGCGTGTCTTCAGCTCGATGCGCCGCACCTTCTTCAGGAGGTCCTTGGTGTGCTGTTGAGTGTTCAACTTGAGCGGTTGTCGGTTGTCGGTTGTCGGTTGTCCGTCGCCGGGAAAGAGCGGTGGATCGGCAGCCTGAGAACGGACAACCGACAACCGACAACAGGTCAGGGAACTTCGACCGTGTTCAACACCTTGTCGATGATCTCCTTCACGCTGATATTCTCCGCTTCCGCCTCATAGGTGAGGCCGATGCGGTGGCGCATGATGTCCGGACAGACGGCACGAACATCCTCAGGGATGACGTACCCACGGCGCTTGGTGAACGCGAAGGCTTTCGCCGCGAGCGCCATGTTGATGCTCGCGCGGGGGCTGCCACCGAAGGAGATCAAGCTGGTGAGGTCGCCGAGGCGGTACAGGTCAGGCTTGCGTGTAGCGTATACGATGTCGACGATGTAGTGCTCGATCTTCTCATCCATGTATACCTCGCGCACCAACTGGCGGGCGCTGATAATGTCCTGCGGTGCGATCACTTTCTGGGGCACTGCGGCGGATCCGGCGCGCGTGTTCTGGCGGATGATCAGCTTTTCCTCTTCCTTGCGCGGGTAGTCCAGCACCACCTTCAGCATGAACCGGTCCGTCTGTGCTTCGGGAAGGGGATAGGTACCTTCCTGCTCGATCGGGTTCATGGTGGCCAGTACCAGGAATGGTTCGGGCAGCTTGTACGTATTCTGGCCGATGGTCACCTGCCGCTCCTGCATCGCCTCCAGCAATGCGCTCTGCACTTTGGCCGGTGCACGGTTGATCTCGTCCGCCAGGATGAAGTTGCTGAACAACGGACCCTTTTTCACGCTGAACTCCTCGCTGCGCTGACTGTATACCAATGTGCCGATCAGATCCGCCGGAAGCAGGTCCGGAGTGAACTGGATGCGGCTGAAGCCGACATCGATCACCTGGCTGAGCGTTTTGACAGCCAGCGTTTTCGCCAGTCCCGGCATCCCTTCCAACAGGATGTGCCCATCGGCGAGCAACGCGACCAGCAGCTTCTGCACCATGTCCTTCTGGCCCACGATGCTCTTCTCCATTTCGCGATCGATCAGGTCCACGAACGAACTGGCCTGCTGGATGCGGTCGTTCAGCGCCCGGATGCTGTCCGAGGTGATGCCGGAGCCGGTGGAGACCGGGGGGGAAGAGGGGGTTTCCATAAGAAGACGCGTCTATGATGAGGGGGGCGAAGTTGGAACGCAAAAGTCGAAGTAGCGATACGGGTCGGAAGTCGATGCCCAGTTAAGTAGTGTTAAGCGGTTTTTCGCAGTGTTGACGGTACATTCGGCCGCATGGAGACCCCCGCGAAGACACTCACTTTGCACGATACGATCAACCACGTCCGTGACTTCCACGACGCCTTCAGGATCGGGAACGCGCCCGAGCCCGTAGGGAACATCGGCGAAAAGGACGCGCTGCTGCGGTACACGCTCATGCGCGAGGAGAACGAGGAGTATCTGGAAGCCGCCAACCGCGGTGATCTGGTGGAGGTCGCGGACGCGCTCGGGGACATGCTCTACATCCTGTGCGGCACGATCCTGAAGCACGGCCTGCAACACCGGATCGCGGAGGTCTTCGAGGAGATCCAGCGCAGCAACATGAGCAAGCTCGACGCTGCTGGGCAGCCGATCTACCGCGAGGACGGCAAAGTGCTCAAGAGCGACCGCTACTTCAAGCCGGATATCGCCGGCATCCTGGCCGGGAAGTGATGGACCTGGCCCGTGTGATACGCTCCGCACGAGGGTCGGTGCTTTCACGTTGGTGGCTGAACGCCCTGCTGCGCTGGAAAATACCCTTCAACCAGCCGCATGGATTCCGTGTGGAACCCTTGCCGGATGGAGGGGTCAAGGTCCGGATCCCGTACTGGCGCATCAACCGGAACCATATCCGGGGCATACACGCGTGCGCGCTTGCCACGGCAGCGGAATACTGTAGCGGATTGGCCCTGCTGCAGCACCTCGATACGACGAAATTCAGGCTCATCATGAAGAGCCTGCATATGGACTATCATTATCAGGCCAAGGCTGCGGCCCACGCCTTGTTCGCGCCCAGTGCCGAGGAGATCGCCGGACAGGTCATCGAGCCCTTGAGGGGCAGCGAAGCGGTGCTCTATACGGCCCGGGTTGAACTGCACGACGTGAAAGAGAACCATCTCGCCACGGGCCTGATCACCTGGCAGGTGAAGACGTGGGAAAAGGTCAAGACCCGGGTTTGAGCCGCCTCACTCCAACAGGCCCACCAGGTGATCCACGCGATCACTCTGGATGATCTCCGGGTTCATTCTTATGGCAGCGCGGTTCTCGCCCTTGGTCTGGACATTCCATACAGCCACCCAGAGGTTGTTCGCATGGGCTTCGGCGATCTGGTCCGTGTTGATCTTGTTCACATCCATGGTCAACCCGTAGAGTCCCAATTGTGTCGCTGTGGACAGCCCTTGTGCGAAGTCTGGCGTGTAGTAGAACAGCTTGAGTCCGCTGTGCCGGGTTTTGAGGGCCGCCAGCATGTAGGTCCGCTGGCTCTCGAGATGCACGCGGTCAGCGATACCGAACCGGTCGATCAAGCGGATCACTGCACGGGCCATGCGGTCCATGAAGACCTCTTCACCGATGCCGTTCGGGTAGATCTTGATGTCGAACGTGAAAGTGTACGCTGCTGGGTTATCCAAGGACGCGAACAGGTCATCCAACCGGGTGATGTGGTGGTCCGAATAGGGAGCACCGATGAACCGGGCGTCGCTCAACTCGGCCCATGTGTGCGCGACCACCGGACCGTCCTTGTCCGTGGCCTCGCCCAGGTCCTCCGGATGGAAGGCCACCAGCACGCTGTCGCTGGTCATCTGGATGTCGATCTCGGACCCGTCCGCACCCGAATACAGGCAGGAAAGGATGCTCGCCGGGGAATCGAGCGGGTAGGAGCTGTAGATGCCCATCCCGCCGTGACCTTGGGTGATGATCTTATCGCCGTTGAGATTCCGGATATCAAGATCGTCCTTCTTGCACCCGGCAAATGCGAGCAGGAGGAGCAGGGACACGAGGTGCTTCATCAACGGAACATGTAGCCCACAGAAAAGCCTACCCAATGCCGCCACTGACCGAATTCCACCAGGGGCGTGTAGGCCGCGCGAAGCACCCAGCCGCGGAATTCCGGTGCATAGCGCAGGCCCGCGTTGAGCCAGACATGCGCCGCTTGCCTTCGTTCCGGCCGGAAGTCGCGTTCGTCCGGATACACGAAGCTGGTGATCGTTAACCCTCCTCCAGCCTCCGCCAGCCAACGCCCCCCTTTCAGGAAAAGCGCGCCGATCGGGAAGGTCAGGTCCGGGTTGAACGATCGCGTGAAGTCCTTGAACCGCTCAGTTCCCAGGCCAGCCCGCGCGTGGATGTGCACGCCCCGCAGGTCGGCAACGAGGCGCTCGTAGTTGATCGAACCGTAGCCACCGGGGCCCAGACCTTCGAGATACGCCGCTTGGTAGGGGCCGGGCTTGCAGTCGCGCTGTGCGACCGCTGCGCCAAGGACCAGCAGGCTGATCAGTCCAACGACCGATCGCGGTATCATCTCCGCGCGAGCCGCTTCGCCGTGCTGAACAACAGCATGGCCAGGACCGCCCCGCTGAAGGCGAGTCCCATGTCCTTCTGCGCATCCCAGATGTCGCCCTGGCTACCGAGGTAGGCCGCCCCCTCTGCTGGGAAGAACACATCCGCCACGGCCCACTCGATCAGCTCGTAGGCGGCGCTGAAACTCATGGTGATCTCCATCGGAAGCACCCAGCACACCCAGTTCGGCCACCTGAAATGGTTCTTGAACCAGTCGCGCATCGGATAGAACAACATGAACCCGAAACTGAAGTGCACGATGCGGTCGTAGTGGTTGCGCTCAAGATCCAGTGTGTCCTTCAGCCAATAGCCGAACGGGTTCTCCGCGTAGGTGTACATCGCTCCGTATATGTGCAGCAGGATGTACACGAAGAGCAGCGAATAGCTCAGGTCGCTGAATTGGAACCTGCGGTAGCTGATGACCAACCCGCCGATCAGGAGCGCGGTGAGCGTGTTCTCGGTGAACCAGTTCGCGCGGTTCGTCGTGCCGATGAAGGTGGCGAGCCAGGCCGCCAGGAACAGACCGAGGAAGGTTTTGAGCAGGGTGTTCTGTCCGAACGCGGTGCGCTGCGGAGAAGAGGCGGTGGTGAATGCCATCGGGTGTCGTTCAACGCTCAGGAGCCAAAGGCGCGGGGGGGCCGGTCTTTTCCTGTCGGCTCCCGAGTTCCACCAGATAGCCGAACTGCATCAGGAACGAGCGGTCGAAGAAGTTCACCTTCTCCTGCACGATCACCTGGCCGTTCACGTCGGTAAAGAACAATGGGTCGTTGGTCAGGGGAGAAAGGCCGTAGACATAGCGGAAGTCGAAGAACAATCGTGTCGGGCCGGATCCGAACGTAACGCCGGCCCCGCCCACCATACTGACCTGGAACATCCGGAAGTCGTCATCGCCCGGTCCGTAATCCATGGCATCGTATGCCACGCCGTTGCCATCAGCGGGCTTGGTGCGCAACACGATGAGCATGCCTCGGCCAAAGCTGGGTCCGGCCAGAAGGTGCAGTCTTCCGGGACCATTTCCGATACTGTACTTCGCCAGTGCCTGTACTTCCAAGTAGTGCGAACGCATCGTCGTGCGCGCGACTTGCAGGAAGTAGTGGGATGTCATCGTTACGCCCTTCTGGGTGTAGGCCACCTCAGGTTGAAGTGCGAAGTGTTCCGAGAGGCGAACTTCCAAGGGCACCGCCGCCGCCAGACCAAGACAGTTCTCCGAGTACCGCTCCCGTACATCATCGTTCCCGCCGTTCGGCCGCCAGTCGCTAATGGAAAGACCGGCACGCAGGCCGATGGATACCTGCGCCAGCGTTCCGCAAATGGAAATAGCACAGAGCGCCATCACGCTCAACCATCTCAGCTTCCAGGGCCACATCATGGGGCGACCAGCGGGGTCAGTATTGCGGCGCTTCCGGTTTCGCCGGTGCGTTCTTCTTCGGGTCGTTCAACTGCACCAGGTAGCCGAACTGGATGAGGATCGAGCGGTTGAAGACATCGGGCTCGTCCAACTTCCCATTGTGGATGGTCGTAAGCCCACGCACGTAGCGCCCTTCCACGAAAAGGCGGGACTGTCCCAGGTCGAAGCTCACGCCCAGTCCTCCAACGAACGACCATTCCGTAAGCGCCAATGCACCTTTCCGGTCCTTCTCGAACGGGAGGTACCGGTCAGTGTAGGTCCGGGTCCGCAGAAATGTCGTGTCCTGAAAGAAGGTCATCGTGTCGCCATCCACCGTGCCCGAGACCAGTCCGCGCACGGTGATGGTGTCCGTTTCGGTGAATTCCCCGAGTTCTGCGGCCACGAGTCCCCGTCCGAAGGAGATCCCCGCCAGGATGTTCAGCTTGGTAGGACCCTTACCCACGATCCCTTTGGCCAGGAACTGCCCTTCGCCATAGTTCAACCGCATGCGGTAGTAGTCCTTCAGATTGGGCTCGGAGATCTGCCGGCCCTTTTGCGTCAAGCCCAATTCCACCTGCGCGGCGATGAAGGGTTTGATCTTCGACTCGACAATAAGGGCCACGCTCGCACCGGTAAGGGGCGAGGTGCCGTCACCAACGGGGTCGATGAACTTGTTGTCGCTGGTCTCGTGATGTGAGATGCTCAACCCCATCCGGTTCCCGATGGAAACCTGGGCGACCGTCGGTACGGTGATGAAGGCGGCAAGGGAGAGCGGTAAGAGGCGTTTCACGTGGTGAGGAGGTTGGTGTTCCAAAGTAAACAGCCTCCTCGGATCGGCCGCCACGGTACACTATTCCGTTTGCTCTTCCTCAGCTTGTTCCTTGGCATCGCGCTTCGCCTTGCGTTCCGCATACGTAGGCAAACGGTAGGTGAAGTGGAGCCCGAAGACGAGATTCTGCGTGCGCTGAACCGGGTCGAAGGGCGTCACACTGTTCTGAACGCGGAGTTCCCAGGACCATTTGTCCGAGCTGCGACCCAGGCCCACGGCCAGGCTCCATTGCCCTCTGCGCACATTAGGCTGGCTCAGGTCGAATTCAAGGTTGCTGATCTCCTCGCCATCCTGGGTCACCCTTACGCGCCCTGACATCCAGTAGCCATAGATCACACCACCGGACAGGTACGTTCCTCCCTTGGCGGTATCAACGTCCAACTTCAGCATGACGGGCATTTCCAGATACCGGAGGGTCGTGAACGTGTTGGTCCGCAACGGTGCGTTCTGGATCCAGCTGCCCTTGCTCATGAGCATAGGCTCCACCAGGAAATGTACTTGGTGTGTATAGGGGATATCCCAACTCCAACCCAGGATCGGCCCGAGCTTCGGCAGTCCCTGCCACTGCAGGAACTGGTTGGCGTTCACCGTTGCGACCGCCAACCCGAACCGCGGTCCTTGGCGAACTTGAGCAAGAAGCATGGCTGGCAGAAGCGCTGCGCTGATGAGGTAACCCGTTCTCATGGTCCGGCGAAGTTGGTCACGACGGCAAGAGAGCACGGCGACGCTTGTCAAGCAGGAGATCCGGGGCATTCGTCGAAGAAAAATGTGGATTCGTCTTGACAGCCACCCCGGCCCGCGTGAAACCTTGCCCACGCAAAACGGAAAAACACCATGTGGCCTGTAATGACGCTGACCCTGCTCCTCCAACTCACCGACGATGAACAGTTGTATGCGCAGCAGGAGGAAGTGAAGGAGGTCAAGACCGAGCAGCAGGCTCCCGCACAGAAAGAAGAGCGCTCACCGGTCGCTGAATGGCCTACGGAGGCTGAGGCGATCGGTTGATCGAAGTGGGTCGGGTGCAGTGGCACCCGAGGAACGTGGACCCCGGTGGCCGCAAGGTTGCCGGGGTTCCTGTTTCAGGCGGTCAACAGTTTTCGCAATTCGGCGATCATCAGGGCTGTGGCCCCCCAGACCACATGACCGTTGACATCCCAATACGGTGCTTCCACCTCACGGCCCAGCATACTGATGAACACCCGGGTCCGCTTGAGGATGTCGTCCCGCAGCAGATGGCTCACCGCTATGGGGATAAGCGCTGCTACTTCCCGCGGATCGGGGCGTAAGGGGCCCAGTTCCTCGGCGAGGGCCAATACCGGTGTCACCAAGGCTCGGCTCGGGGGTATGTAAACGGGAGTAAGCTTGCCCAGCACGATGAAACCTGAGTTATCGGCACCGGTCTCTTCCCGGAATTCCCGGAGCGCGGTAGCGGTGATGTCCACGTCTTCCGGCTCGCGATGCCCCCCCGGGAAGCCGACCTGTCCGCTATGGACGCCCTCGTAGGCGGGTCGGAGCATGAGCATCGTGTGGAGTTCCCCGCGCTCGGGATACAGGAGTACAAGTACCCCGCTCTCCTTCGGCGGAGGCTGCTGGCGCCTGACCCATTCCAGGTCCGGGCGTTCATAGCCGCTCAACTCGCGGAAGTCATCGTGGCCGGGAAGCGGGTGCTTGAGCCGCCCGCGCAACCGTTGGATCATGCCCACATCCGTCTTCACCGTGCGCCCAGCTCCTCGGAAAGTGAGGCTGCTTCCTTTTTGTACGTATGCGACGGTAGGGCAGCGATGCGGGCGGCTTCCCGTGCGGCACGATCGTTCTGGCCGCTGCAGAGCCAGCAGAGCGTGTTGTACCACTCCGTCTGGTCCTTGAAGGTCGCGCCCGGTACCCGCTCGAGAAAGTCAAGGTGCATCTCCGCCTTGTAGGGTTCACCCGCACCAAGCAAAGCGCTGGCCAGGTACAAGCGGGCCAGCCGATCGTCGGGGCTCTTCTCGACCACGCTTGCAAGACCTGACGCCGCTGTGGAAAGATTCCCTTGGTCGTATGCGGCCATCGCGTCCAGGAGTGCGGCGTTGGCTTGCGTTCGGGGTCGTTGCCCGATCAGATCGGGGTAGGGTGTGTAGAAGCGCGCGCATGGATCTCCCTTATCGGGGGTACAAGCAAGCAGGACAACGGGTAGGAGAAGGCTCCACCGCATCTGTCTAAGGTAGCCGCTTGAACCACCGATCATCCCGTACATCACCCGTGTTCGCGTCATTCCCCAAGAGTACGAAGGCCGCACGGCCGGTCAGGTGGTCGGCTGGCACGAAACCCCAGTAACGGCTGTCCTCACTATAGTGCCGGTTATCTCCAAGCACGAAGTAGTAGTCCTGCTTCACGATGTACTCCCTGGTCTCCTCCCCGTTGATGGAGAGGATGTGCTTGGCCACCTCCAGGTCGTTGCCTTCATAGCGCGTGATGATCCGGTCATACAAGGGGAGTGTTCGCAGGTCGACGCGGAGATGGTCGCCTTTGCGCGGAACAGCGAGCGGGCCATAGTCATCCGCGTTCCACTGGTACCGGGGGCTGTAAGGGAAGATGTGGCCTGGGGAGCCCGATGCGGATCGCATGCGATCCACGGTGAGCACCCCGGAGCGGCTCCGGAGCTTGTTTGCCATCGGTCCGTTGAGGGGGATCTCCAATTCACGGGCGTCCGCAGGTGATGAGCCTACAGGAAGGCCCAGTTCGGCCAGTATCGCGTGGGCATCGGTCCCTTCTTCCAGCCGCACCAGCCAACTACGCGTTGCAAAAGTAGGAGGCCCGACGCCCACGCCATTGACGAACAGTTCACCGTCGCGCAATTCCACCACGTCGCCCGGTAGGGCTGCGATCCGTTTGACCAGCAGTTGCCTACGTGCCATGGACCGATCCTCCTGTATGGGGTTCCGGAATACCACGACATCGCCCCGCTCGAAACCGGTCCAGAGAGGCCATTTCGCTACACCCACAAGGTCACCCGGGTAGAGCGTGGCGTACATGCTGTTGCTGCGTACCGTCACCCAACGCAGGACGAAGGCGTGGATGAAGCCGAGCACGACAAAAGCGACCAGTAGCGCCTTGAGCCAGTCGTTCAGCCTCCGCCATTTCTCATGCAGACGTTGTACCAAGCCATGTTGCCGGTCGTCAGTTGTCGGTTGCTCGGCGCCAGGGTCGGAGGTTGTCATCGGAAGCCGGACAACAAACAACGGACGATCAATGACCGATCAACGGACCAAGGAGAACACCCGCTTCCAACGGATGCCACCCGGGAACCCGCCGTCCTCCGGGTCCGTGGTCAGCCAGACCATTACGGCCTTGCCCACCACATGGTCGAAAGGAACGAAGCCCCAGAAACGCGCATCCTGTGACCGATGGCGGTTGTCGCCCATCATCCAGTAGTAATCCTGCTTGAACGTGTAGCTGTCGGCTTTCGTCCCGTTGATGAATATCTCCTGGCCACGCACTTCGAGGGAATTGCCTTCGTACGCCTGTATCGCCCGGCGATAGAGCGGAAGGCTGTGCAGGTCCAGGTGCACAGTAGCACCGGCCTTGGGCACCCACAGCGGGCCGAAGTTGTCCTCTGTCCAGTCGTAGGCCGAGTCGTTCGGGAAGATGGGCCAGAAATCGAGCGCACTGTAAGCGCCTTTCGGTTTGACCCGCCGATCCACCGCCGTGACGCTCTTGAACGCTTTGATCTTTTCCACGCCCTCGGCGGTGAGTGACATTCCACGGTGGTATTGGGCCCACGACTGGTATTCATCGTAGTTCACGTCCAGGTCGTCTTTCAGACGCTCCTTGGACAGCGTGCCGCTGATCTTCAGGTCATAGGCGTACTGGCCCATCTTCGGCAGCGGAGAAAGTTGCCCATTGACGTACAGGTCACCGTTCCGGACCTCGATCGAATCGCCCGCTACGCCAACGCAACGCTTGATGTAGTTCTCCTGCTTGTCGATCGGCCGCGTGGTGATACCGTCCACCGGGATGCGTGCTACGCGCTGGTGGTTCTCGAAATAGTCCACGAAGTTGCGCTCCAGGATGTTCCTGCGGCCCGTCTGGCGCATCCACTGATAGTAGCTGGGGTTGTCATAACCGACCACCACGGTATCCCCTTCAGGAAAGTTGAACACCACCGCATCACCACGCTCCGGCTTTCCGAAACCGGGCAGCCGGCAATAACCGAGTGAGAACCAGTTCGTGAAGCTGGGTGTGTTCTTCGTAAGCGGGAGCGTGTGGTGCGTGAAGGGGAAGGTGATGGGCGTCATCGGCATGCGCGGCCCGTAGCTCAGCTTGCTAACGAAGAGGTAGTCGCCCACCAGCAGGCTCTTCTCCATCGAAGGAGTGGGGATGGTGAAGGCTTCGAACGTGAACGTGCGGAAGGCCGTGGCAACGATCACCGCGAACAGGATGGCATCGCCCCATTGCCCTGCGAACGCCCTCTTGCGCTTGCCGATGGGGATCGGGCCCACCCATTTGTGCTCTTCCTTGAAGGCCAGGCGCGGCAGGGTCGTCCAAGGCGTGAACACCGCGATCACATGCTGCTTCACCGTCCGCTCATTGAAGGCGATGCTCGTGTTCACGTTGTAGATGATCAGCATCAGCAGGTTGATGCCAGGCACCAGCAGAAGGATCACCCAGTACCACGGCTTGCCCAGAAGCCGGTTCCACACGAAGAAGTTGTACCCCGGCACGTAGCCCGCCCAGGCAGGCGCTCCCGCTTTCGCGAAGATCTTCGGCAAACAGACGAACAGGACGGCGAGGTAGGCGAGGAGGAGGATCCAGGGGATCATGCGGGCGGCGGGGCGATTAGCCGATTAGCGGATGGCTGATATGCTGATGACCGATGCGCCTCTGCGCAAGGAGCGCGAATGTGCGGAATAGGCGCATAGGGCGTAAGTGAAATTCCGTGAACTGCTTCACGCTCTGGGATAACCGGTCACCCGGGCAGGCTCAGCACGTCGTCCATGGTGAACAGCCCGGTGCGGCCCTTCACCCACTCAACTGCTACCACGGCACCCGTTGCGAAACCCTGTCGGCCAAAGGCGTCGTGGGTGATCGTGATCTTGTCCTCAGCGCTGGCCCAGGTCACGCTGTGCTTGCCCGGCACTTCGCCGGTGCGCTCACTGTTGATGGGGATGGAGCCGGTGGTCATGTACTCATGGGTAGGACCATTCGGCAGATGCTCTGGACGGATGTCTCCCTTGTGCCATCCCGAAAAACGACCCGACTTCAAGTCGATATCACGGGCCAGCGTGATGGCCGTTCCGCTCGGGGCGTCCAGCTTGTGAACGTGATGAACCTCGTCGATGTGGACCGAATAACTGGCCTGTGGTTCCATCATAGCGGCCAGGTATTTGTTCAGCTTGAAAAAGAGGTTTACGCCTATGCTGAAGTTGCTGGCCCATAGGATCGTACCTCCTGTATCCTTAACCATCGCTCGCACCTCGCTGAGGCGGTCGTACCAGCCGGTTGTCCCGACCACCACAGGCACCTTCGCCTCCAAGCATAACCGCATGTTGGTCAGTGCCGTTTCCGGGCGGCTGAATTCCATGGCGACGTCGCAGCCCCCCGGAGACGCTCCGGCGTTCGAGCTGCCCACCTTCAAACCGATGGAATGGCCACGGGCGATGGCCACCTGCTCGATGGCCTTGCCCATTTTGCC